>DXLR01000057.1:0-3431 GCA_019414625.1 Collinsella sp. | reverse complement strand
TCGGGTGCCGAGGTCCAGAAGGGCAACGCCCCGGTCGAGCGCAAGCTGCAGCGCCTGTTCCGCCGCGGCGACGCCTGCCGTCTGATCAAGCGCTGCAATGACTTTGGCGCTGGCGGCGTCTCGGTCGCCGTGGGCGAGCTTGCCGACGGCCTGTACGTGGACCTGGACACCGTGACCAAGAAGTACGACGGTCTTGACGGCACTGAGCTCGCCATCTCCGAGTCCCAGGAGCGCATGGCCTGCGCCGTCGCCGATGGTGACGTCGATGAGTTCATGGGCTACGCCGCCGAGGAGAACCTGGAGGCGACCGTCATCGCCGAGGTTACCGCCGAGCCGCGCATGCGCATGGCCTGGAACGGCGTCGCCATCGTCGACCTGTCCCGCGAGTTCCTCAACTCCAACGGTGCGCCCAAGCACCAGGTCGCCCACGTCTGCGCCCGTAGCGTGTGGCAGCCCAGCTGGGCCGGCACCACGCTTGCCGAGCGCATGACCTCGCTTGTCACCGACCTCAACGTCGCCTCCAACAAGGGCCTTTCCGAGCGCTTCGACTCCACCATCGGCGCCGCGACCGTGCTCATGCCCTTTGGCGGCAAGACGCAGCTCACTCCGAGCTCTGCCATGGTCGCCAAGTTCCCCGTGGACGGCGAGACCACCACGGCGAGCGCTATGGCATGGGGCTTCAACCCCTACCTGATGGAGGCCGACCAGTTTGCGGGCGCCTACCTGTCCGTAGTCGAGTCCATCGCCAAGCTCGTTGCCGCCGGCTTTGAGCACAAGCGCGCCTACCTCTCCTTCCAGGAGTACTTCGAGCGCCTGCGCACCGAGGCCGAGCGTTGGGGCAAGCCCATGGCAGCCGTCCTGGGTGCCCTTATGGCCCAGGTCGATCTGGGTGCCGGCGCCATCGGCGGCAAGGACTCCATGAGCGGCTCCTTTGAGGACGAGGCCGGCGAGCTCAACGTTCCGCCGACCCTGATCAGCTTCGCTGTGGCCGTGGGCCGCGCGGCGCGCGCTGTCTCCCCTGAGTTCAAGGGTCTGACGCACCGCGTCGTCCGCATCGCCCCCGCCACCTACGGCGAGGACTACCGTCCCGATGCCCAGCAGCTGCTCGCCGCATTTGACGCCGTCGAGGCGCTCACTGCTACCGGCAACGCCCTGGCCATCTCCACGCCCGGCTACGGCTGCGGCGCCGAGAGCCTCTTTAAGATGTGCGTCGGCAACCAGATCGGTATCGAGCTTGCCGAGGATGTGGACGTGGAGAGCTTCTTCACCCCGCTCTACGGCAGCTTTATCGTCGAGCTCGCCGATGACGCCGAGCTGCCCGAGGTCGCCGACGGCGTTGTCGTCGAGCCCCTGGGCACCACCGTCGAGGGCTATGTCATCGACACCGGCTCCGAGGTCATCGAGCTCTCCGAGCTCCAAGAGGCCTGGGAGAGCGGCATCGAAGGTGTCTTTGCCTACCGCAGCACCGGCGAGCAGCCCGAGGTCGAGACCATCGACTATCGCACCAAGGATATCCACGTGTACGGCGGCGCCAAAATCGCCCGCCCGCGCGTGATTATCCCGGTGTTCCCCGGCAACAACTGCGAGTACGACAGCGCCCGCGCCTTCCGCGCCGCCGGCGCCGAGGCCGACACCTTCGTGATCAACAACCTCACGCCCGAGGCTGTTGCCGAAAGCACCCACGAGCTTGCCCGTCGCATCCGCCAAAGCCAGATCGTCATGATCCCCGGCGGCTTCTCGGGCGGCGACGAGCCCGACGGCTCCGCCAAGTTCATCACGGCGTTCTTCCGCGCTCCCGAGGTCACCGAGGCAGTTCGCGACCTGCTCAAGGCCCGCGACGGCCTGATGCTGGGCATCTGCAACGGCTTCCAGGCCCTGATCAAGCTCGGCCTGGTACCCTACGGCGACATCGTCGACGCCACGCCCGATGCGCCCACGCTGACGTTCAACACCATCGGTCGCCATCAGAGCCGCCTGGTGCGCACCCGCATCTCGTCCAACCTGTCCCCGTGGCTGTCGCAGTGCAGGCTCGACGACCCCTACACCGTCGCCATCAGCCACGGCGAGGGCCGCTTTGTCGCCAACGACGAGGTGCTCGCCCAGCTGATCGCCAACGGCCAGGTCGCCACGCAGTACGTGGGCGAGGACGGCAAGCCCAGCATGGACCTTTCCGTCAACCCCAACGGCTCCGCACTCGCCATCGAGGGCATCACGAGCCCCGACGGCCGCGTCCTGGGCAAGATGGGCCATGCCGAGCGTCGCGGCGACAACCTGTACCGCAACGTGCCCGAGCATGTCCCCGGCGACAAGTTCATGCCGATCTTTGAGAGCGGCGTAGCCTACTTCGCCTAAGCCTTTCCCATCGGGTACAATCCCCTCGGGTAACAACACCCGCCACCGACACATCCGGTGGCGGGTTCTTTTTTGCTTCGCGCATGTAGGAAGGACATCATGGAAAGCCGCAAGCCGTATCTCGCCACCCTGCCCGGACTCATCCTGGGCTGTCTTGTTTGCTGTGCACTCTGGGGATCGGCCTTTCCCTGCATCAAGATCGGCTACGCACTCTTTGGGATCCCGGCGCACGATAGCGCCTCGCAGCTACTCTTTGCGGGCTTGCGCTTCACGCTTGCCGGCGCCCTGGTTATCGTTGGGATGAGTGCGGCCCAACGCCGCCCCCTCATTCCGCAGGCTCGCGACATCAAGCCCATCTTTGTCTTGTCGCTCTTCCAGACTATCGGGCAGTACTTCTTTTTCTATCTGGGCCTCTCGCGCGCCAGCGCCATGTCGAGCTCCATCATCGAGGCCAGCGCCAACTTCCTCGCAATCCTCTTTGCCGCCCTGGCGTTTCGCACCGAAAAGCTCGATGCGGCCAAGGTGCTCGGCTGTGTACTGGGCTTTGCCGGCGTCGCGCTCGTCAACCTTTCGGGCGCGGACGGCACCTTTGGCTTTACGCTCGACGGCGAGGGCTTTATCCTGGCCTCCACCGTCGCGGGTGCCCTGTCGACCTGCCTGATCGGCATCTTCTCGCGCGAGCACGACCGTGTCTTGCTTGCCGGGTGGCAGTTCTTGGTCGGCGGCCTGGTCCTCACCGCCATCGGGTTTTTGATGGGCGGCGCGCTCTCCCCCACCGCGATCATCCCCGCCATCGCGCTCATTATCTATATGGCACTCATCTCCGCCATCGCGTACTCGCTATGGTCGCGCCTGCTTGCCGTCAACCCCGTCAGCCGCGTCTCGGTCTTTGGGTTTATGAACCCCGTCTTTGGTGTGCTGTTGAGTGCGCTGCTGCTCGGCGAGGGCGCCGGCACGAGCCCCGTTACCGTTATAGTCGCCCTGCTGTTGGTCTGCGGCGGCATCATCATCGTCAACAGGCCTAAAAAGGCCTAGCGAACTGCCCTTATTTAGCAGAGGGGATTCACATACTTTAGTTT
>DXLR01000056.1:0-14706 GCA_019414625.1 Collinsella sp. | reverse complement strand
GTTCTCCGGCGCCTTGTAGACCTCGCCGGCGTAGGAGCTGTAGCCCCGGGCGCGCCTCCTGTTGTAGACGACCTCGAGGCCCTCCTCGCGCATCACGCGGGCCACGCGCTTCTCGCTGGCGCGGACCCCCTCGCGGCGCAGGCGCGCCCAGACGGTGCGGTACCCCCAGCACCCCGAGCCCTCGCGGAAGATGCGCACCACGCGGTCGCGTATGTCGGCGTCGCGGTCGCGCGGCGCGGCGACGCGGGGCCTCCAGTACTCATAGGAGCTCTTCGATATCCTCAAGAAACCTGTGATCGAGCGGAGGGGCAGGGCGGTCGCCCGCCTCAATCTCTCGCCGAGCTCGCACTTGCTCCTGTTCGAGATCGAAGCCGGGTCCCACCCTTCCGCTTTTAGGTCGGCCAACACCGCCCTGAGCAGCAGGTTCTCTATCTGGTCCTCGTTGAGCCCGGCGAGCGGGCCGGTCGCGGGCGGGGCGTAGATCGACTTGTCGGGGCCCAAGCTGGCCTCCTTCCGGCGCGGTTTCCTCGCACCGATTCTACAGCGCGCCCCGGTGTAGCTGCGCGGGAGGTGGCCCGTCGCCCACTTCTTGGCCGCGCCCACCGTGACCCCCGCGAACTTCGCGGCGGCGGTCGGCCCCATGCCGTCCTCCGTCGCCAGGAGGAAGAGCTCGACCTTCTCCCTGCTGTACATGCGAACCTCCAGTCCGAACCGCTTCACGGTCCAACTTTCTGTCCGCACCCCCAAACAGTCCCTATTTCACCACAACTTATGGGAGGGATAGAAAAAGGGCGGAGGCCCTGGAGAGGGACTCCGCCTTATATACAGGGGGCGATGGTATTCGCGTGTTGCGGGATTAGACCAGGCGGGCGTTGATCGTCTTGGCGATCTCGGCGGCGTCGGTGGAACCCTTGACAGTGGCACGGAAGTCCTCGTCCATGAGCGCCTCGGCGACCTTGGACAGGATCTTGAGGTGCGTGGTGCCGGCCTGTGCACCCGGGATAAGCAGAGCGATAGCCACATTGACGGGAGCGCCGTCCATGGTGTCCCAACCGGTCACACCGGACTCGTCCTTGACGACGATGACGGCAGCCTCGGTAATGGCGTCGGACTTGGCATGCGGGATGGCGAAGCCCTCCATCATGCCCGTGGTGCCCTCGGCCTCGCGGGCCAGGAAGGCGTTCATCACGGCGTCGGCGTCGCTTGCGATACCGGCCTTGACGGCCTGGTTGGAAACGAAACTCAGAGCCTCGTCACGAGAAGCGAAGTCCTCGGCGACAAAGACATTCTCGACCTTCACGAAGTCGGCAGCCTCGGCCTTGGGGGCCTCGACGGCAGCGGCCTCGGGGGCCTCAACCGGCTTGGCTGCAGGAGCGGCCTTCTGGTTCTTCTCGAAGTCGTACTTCTTGAAGGCCACGAACAGGATGCCACCGACCACAGCACCGATGAGGATCGCGAGGACCCACAGCGGACCGTTCTCGACAACGGGCAGGACCAGGAAGCCACCGTGAGGCGCCGGATCGTGAACGTTGAACATAATGGTCAG
Source organism: Collinsella sp. (assembly GCA_019414625.1). Classification (GTDB taxonomy): domain Bacteria; phylum Actinomycetota; class Coriobacteriia; order Coriobacteriales; family Coriobacteriaceae; genus Collinsella. Next base: position 13,160 of record DXLR01000056.1, on the reverse strand, counting down.
GATCGAAGCGATAGAGGAACCGAGCATCATGATGGGCATGACGGGCCAGATGTTCTTGGTCATGAACGGAATGGCGCCCTCGGTGATGTGGGTGCAACCAAGGATGAGGTTGACGACACCGGCGTCGTGATCCTCCTGGCTGAAGTACTTCTTACCGACAACGACGGCAAAGGTGGTGATCAGCGGCGGAACGATGCAGGCGGCGGAGACGGCAGCCATGAAGTTGGTGCCGAAGTTATAGGTATCGGTGCCAACACCGGCGGCCAGAGCCTCGGTGAGCATAGCGGTACCGGTGACGTAAGCAGCCTTGTTGACCGGGCCGCCCATGTCAAAGGCGCACATGCAGCCAATGGCAAGACCCAGGACAACGGCGCCAGAGGCGGACAGGCCCTTGAGGAAGTCCATCATGGCGGTGTTGATGGCAGCCATGGGGCCGGAAATACCGAGCATGACCAGGCCGACGATAGCCGTCGAGAACAGCGGGTACAGGAAGATAGCCTTAAGGCCGTCCAGGTTCTTGGGCAGACCGGCAAAGACCTTCTCGAGCAGCAGGATGACATAGCCGGCGAGGAAGCCGCCGACGATGCCGCCCAGGAAGCCGAAGCCCACGCCGGCGCCACCGGCGTCGATCATGCCAGTCTCGGCGTTAACAGGCAGGCCCTGGATGGCGATCATACCGGCAACAAAGCCGGGGACGAGCGCCGGGCGCTTGCCGATGGATTCGGCGATGTAGGCGGAAAGCACCGGAACCATAAGGTTCATGGCGATGCCGCCGATGATCTTGAGCATCGCAGCAAAGCTGTTGTAGTCAGACGCCGTCGAATCGAAGGACGTAATGCCCCACAGGAATGAAACGGCGGTCAGGACACCACCGGCAACGACGAAGACCAGCATATGGCTGACGCCGTTCATGAGGTGCTTATAGATGACGTGGCCGATGGACTCCTTCTCCTCGACTTCGTCCTCGACATCGGCAGCGGCTGCAACCGTGCTGTCGCCCTTGGCGGCGAGCGCGCGGTCAATCAGCTTGCCGGCGGCCTCAACGGACAGGGCCTTGGAAACGCCAACGGAAACCATGGGCTTGCCGGCGAAACGCTCAGCCTGGACATCCTTATCGGCTGCGACGACAACGGCCTTGGCACCAGCGATCTCACTCTTGGTGAGCTCGTTCTCGACACCGACCTGGCCATGAGTCTCAACCTTAATGGTCAGACCGCGCTCGGCAGCTGCCTTCTCCAGCGCCTCCTTAGCCATGAAGGTGTGCGCAATGCCGGTCGGGCAACCGGTGGCGGCGATGATGTCAAACTTAGCCATGTGTCCCTCCTTCTTGAGTACAGCGCCCGCGGGCGCTCCCCTACACGCGCTTCGATGCGCGTTTTTCCACAACTGAAAGATACCAACCTACCGTCCGCGTGAGAAGAGACAAGGTGCAATTCTCCGGTGAAAGGTTCTTTCATAACCGTAAACGGTAGGTGAAAGTTTACCATCAACAATTGAAACGGCAAGGTGTATCTTGTAATTGGAAATGCCCGTATACTATGGCATTGCAAATCAAATTAGATTTTCATGCCAACCAGGAGCCATCCATGACCGATAGTAGCAAGAGCGCACTTTCCCTCATAAGCACCCATCAGGGATACAGCGAGTCCGAGCAGCGCATTGTCGACTATATATTGGAGCACCAGTCCGAGGCGCCGCGCCTCACGGCCGCTCAGCTCTCACGCGCCGCCACCACGTCCGAGGCGACCGTTTCGCGCTTCTGCCGCAAGCTTGGCTTTGGCAGCTTCCGCAGCTTTCAGTTTTCGTTGGCGAGGGATTTGGAAAGCCAGCGCAACGAGGGCCTGACTGACGAGGTCTCGCTCGACAATATGGAGCAGAGCCTCAAGAACATCTTGGCTGCCAAGGTGAGCGAGCTTAATGCGACCATCGACGGAATCGACCACGATACGCTGGCGGCTGTTGTGCATGCCCTTAAGCATGCAGGGGTTATTGAGTTTGCAGCTGTGGGCAATACGAACGCGGTCGCGCTCGATGCGACGTTTAAGTTTTCGCAGCTGGGCCTGCGCTGCATGGCGAGCACCATTAGCGAGACATCAATCGGCTTTGCGCTCACGTTACGCCCGGGTGACGTCATCGTGCTAATCTCAAACTCCGGCAAATCGCGCCGACTGAATCGCATGGCAAAAGCGGCTCGCAACTGCGGCGCAACCGTAGTCGTCATCAGCAGCGACAGCAAATCCCCGCTCGCGCGCCTGGCAGACTACACTTTTAACACCGTGAACCACGAGGCACTGCTCACCACGGGCGACTTTGCGTTCTCCAAGATCAGCGCCACGATGATCATCGAAGTCATCTACAACTTCCTGCTGCCCGAGATTGAAGACGCTCGCGAACATATCAGCTACTACGAGGAGCTCATCCAGCCGGATAAGGTTGTGGAGTAAAACGCGTAGTGGGACAAAAATTTCAGTCTATTTTGTCCCACCAACACCGCTGATACGACCTAACCTCGAGCTTCTTCAAGCATCTGCTTGGCATGCGCCAAGCTCGCCTCCGATTGATCGCCGCTCAACATGCGGGCGATCTCGGCGGTACGCGCTTCGCCGGTCACCTCGTCCAAATGCGTCTGGGGAACATCGCCCGGTTCCTTACTGACAACATAATGCTTGTCGGCCATGACGGCGACCTGCGCCAAGTGGGTTACGACAATCACCTGATGCGTAGCGGCGAGATCTGCCAGCACGCCCGCGAGCGCACGCGCCGTGGAGCCACCGACACCAGCATCGACCTCGTCAAACACCAGCGTATCGACACCGTCCGCGTTACCGAGGACAACCTTGCTTGCCAGCATGACGCGGCTGAGCTCGCCGCCCGACGCAATGCGGCGCAGGGGGCGTGGCGTCAAGCCGGCACCGCTGCGGTATAGCAGCTCGTAACTCGAAGGACCAACGGGCGTCCACTCAGCACGGGGAAGATCGCGCGACTCCCAGACGAGCTCGGCACTACCCATCTCCAGGCGAGCCATCTGGCGGCCAACCTCGTGACAGAAGCGCGGGGCCGCCGTATTGCGAGCGCGCTTAAGCGCCTTGGCGGCAGCAAACAGTTCGTGCTCCGCCGCGCCAAGCGCTTCACGCACCATTTTGATCTGTTCATCGCCATCATCAACCAGCGAAAGCAGCTCTTGCGAGCGATCACGCATGGCAAAAACATCGTCCATGGTTGGGCCCCACTGACGCAGCAGGCCCTTGAGGTCGGAATACCGCTCGCGCATGCGAGCGAGCTCGCGAGGATCGAAGGCGACCCCATCGCGATAGGCGCGCAGCTCGTTGGCACAATCCTCAAGCGAGATGCAGGCATCCGAAAGCGTCTCGGCAATGTCGCCCAGTTTGCGATCGACGGTAGCCATTCGGGAAAGCTCTGCCACGGCGCTGTTCACGGCATCGAGCGCTCCCCCTTCGGCGGCAAGCGATGCATGGGCATCGTTAGCTGTGGCAACCAGTACCTCGGCATGTTCGGAGCGCGGCAGCAATTCCTCGAGTTCCTCATACTCGCCCGGCTTAGGGTCAACCTCGCCGATGCGCTCGAGGGCAAAGCGCGCCTCCTCGACACGACTCCCCTGCGCACGCGAGGCCTCCTCAACGCGACGGACCTCCTTGGCAGCCGCGCGCGAGGCTTTAAAGCAAGTACGGTAGTGCTCGAGTGCCTCGAGCGCAGAGCGCCCCGCCCAGGCATCGACCATGGCAACGTGATGCGCCGGGTCGAGGAGGCGCTGGTGCTCGTGCTGACCGCACAGATCCATCATCACGCCGACGCGCTCCGAAAGCTCGCGCACGCTGGCGATGCGGCCGTCAATCTTCACGCGGCTGCGGCCCTCGGCAGAAAGGCTGCGCTGGACCGTGAAGCCCTCCGTGTCGTGCGGGCCGTCAAACAGGCGTGCCTCGACGCTCGCCAGCGCCTCGCCCTCGCGCACCGTCGACGAATCCGCACGCTCGCCCAAAATAAGCTTGAGGGCCGAGAGCAGCGCGGTCTTACCGGCGCCGGTTTCTCCAGTCAGAACCGTTAGGCCCGTGCTCGGAACCAACGTCGCCTCGCGAATGAGTGCAATGTTGGAAACCTGCAGCTCATCGATCATGACGCACTCCGTAGAATACGCGGCTCACCGAGTTGTAAAAACTCTCGGGGCCGTAGTCGAGCAGCAGCACATCGCCTGGGCCTCGGCGCACGGCCACGCTCTCGACCGTGCCGTCGCAGGTAATAAACTGTCCATCGATAGCGATCGCCGGAACGCTCGGGCGATCATCGGACATAAAGATTTCGACGACATCACTCGGCGAAGTCAAGAAGGCACGGGCCTGAATGGTGTGCGGCGCAATGGGTACGCAGACCATACCCGTATAGTCGGGGCTCACAATGGGGCCACCTGCACTGAGCGCGTACCCCGTAGAACCAGTCGCCGTGGACACGACCACGCCGTCGCCACGCAGTCGATCGATATGGTGGCCCGACACCGTGATGTCGAACTCAACCATATCGGACAGGGGGCCGCGCGTGAGCGCCATGTCGTTGAGGGCGAACGTGCGCACGACATCCTTCGTGCCATCGTCGCGCACGGACACGATATCCGCGGCGATGGTGGCGCGACGGCTCACGTGCAGCTCGCCGGAAAGGGCGTCGCTCACGACCTGCAGAATGTCGCGCTCCTCGGGGCTCGCAGCAGTTAAAAAGCCCAGGTGACCATAGGAAAGACCGAGGATAGGAATCTCGCGATGGTTGAGGATGCGGGCAGCGCGCAGCAACGTACCGTCGCCGCCGAGCGTAATGACCAGATCGGAGCCGTCAATATCAGGCGTGCTTTGAATCTTCGATCGCTGGTCGGCAGCCCATGCGACCTCATAGCCCTGGCGCGTCAGCCAAAGCTCGAGCATCAGGCCGCTCTCAACCGCCTCTTGCTTGTAGTAATTGGGAACCAGAAAGACCTTCATAGCGTTGCAGCTTTCTCGCTCAAAACCGATACCTGGAATTGCAGCTCGTCTTGCGTGCGGTCGCCGGGGTCAAATCTCGTGCCGTACAGGAAAAACTCAACGTTTCCCTTGGCACCATGAATGGGCGACACGCACACATCGACCGGGAACAGCCCCTTGGCAGCAAAGAGTTCAACTGCCGCAACGAGTGTATCGCGGCGCACGGCGGGATCGGTCACAATGCCGCCCTCACCCACCAGCGCCGCCGGAGCCTCAAACTGCGGCTTTACAAGCGTGCAGAATGCACCCGTAGGCGCCAGGCACGCCAGCACCGCATCGATAATGTTCGCGATGCTGGTAAACGAGACATCACACACTGCCAGGTCGATGGCGCCGGCATAGCCAAGCTCAGGCAGCTGCGTCACGTTTGTGCGCTCATGCAGCGACACGCGATCGTCCTGACGTAACGACCAATCGAACTGGGCGCGACCAACGTCCACCGAGACAACGATCGCAGCTCCGCGCTTGAGCAGGCAATCGGTAAAGCCACCGGTAGAGCAGCCCACATCCAGACAGGCAAGGCCCGTCGGATTGATGCCAAACGCATCAAGCGCGCCTTCGAGCTTAAGACCGCCGCGGCCAACATAGGGAATGCGCCCCTTAACGTGCAGCGGCAGGCCCGGCGTCACCTTGAGCCCCGGCGAAGTCAAGCGCTCGCCGCCACTCGAGACCAAGCCGGCCATAAGAGTGCGAAGGGCATCCGCGCGATCGGCGCAGATGCCCTGTGAAATCAGTTCGTCATCAAGACGCACGCGTTTCATGAATGCCATCAACCATTCGTATCCGGAGATGCGGCCTAGCTATCCTGGGATTCGTTTGCCGCATCCTCATCGTATTCCTGCTCGAGCTTGTCGGCCTCACGCGGCGTCAGCTCAAACTTATCGACCATGTCGACCGCGCGGGAGCCCAGCTCAATCGCTTCGTCAAACAGATCGAGTGAACGCTCCAAGGACGTATCCTTAGAGCGAACGGTAGCGATGATCTGATCCAGACGGTCCGAGATCTCATCAAAGTTGCGGACGGAACCCTCTGGCATGGCTACTCCTCGACGGAGTCGGCCTCGACGGCCTCAGCAGCGTCCGCATCCTCAGCCAGCACGCCAGCCTCAGCCTGAGCAACCGCAACCTTGGCGGCAGCCTCAGCAGCCTGTGCCTCCTCGCGAGCACGATCTTCGGCCAGCAGCTCCTGGTACAGGTCCTCGCCCGGCAGCTCCTCGCTGCGAGCGATCTTGCCCAGCACGCCGTTGACGAACGACGCGGACTGGTCGGTGCCATAGGCCTTGGCAAGCTCGACGGCCTCGTTGATCACGATGGCGTCCGAGACCTCCTCGTCGGTGAGGAAACGCATCTCGTAAACGGCGATACGCAGCAGATTGCGGTCGGCGCCGGGCATGCGCATAAGATCCCAGTTCTTGGCAACGGAGCGCAGGGCGCAGTCGATGCGGTCGATATGCTCGTAGGCACCGCGGCACAGCTCCAGCGCATAGGGGTCGAGGGGACCCTTCGAAATCAGGAAATCACCCTCGAGGACGCGCTCGAGCGGGCTGTCCGTGGCCTCGGCCTGGAACAGCAGCTGCAGCGCCTGACTGCGGGCAAGCGTACGCCCGCGATAAACCTTAAGGCTCAAAGGTTACTCCTTGGGGAAAACGAGGCCATCGATGCAAACGTCAACGCGCTCGACCTCGACGCCCACCTGGGCATCGATGGCGGCGACCACGGCGGCGCGAACGGCCTCGGCGAGTTTCTTGAACGGATAGCCAAAGAACACCACGACGCGCACGGTGAGTGCGAGCTTGTCGCCGATGACCTCGGCCTCGACCGCCGGCTCGGAAGCCGGGGCCTTGGACGAGAGCATCATGGAGACAAGATTAGTGGCAAGGTCCTTGACGCCAACGGAGGCGATGCCCTCGACATCGGACACGGCGCGCGAGACGATGGCGGTCAGAACATCGGGCGAAATGCCGATGCCGTCAATCTTGATTTCCTGGGGCATGAGTCCTCCTAGAAAAGTTGGTTGCTAGACGCGGGAGACGAACTTGCCGTCGCGGGTGTCAACCTTGATGACCTCGCCCTCGTTGAGGTACATGGGGACCTGGATGACAGCGCCGGTGTCGATCGTGGCCGGCTTGGTGGAACCCTGGACGGTGTCGCCCTTAAAGCCCGGATCGGTTTGAACGATGGTGGTCTCGATGAACATCGGCGGGGTCACGCCCATAAGCTCATCGTCGGCGAAGAGCAGCTGGCAGACGTCGTTCTCGCGCAGCCACTTGGAGTTCTCGCCCACCATGTCCTCGGGAACGGGAACCTGCTCATAGGACTCGTTGTCCATGAAAATGTAGTCGGTGCCATCGTTGTAGAGGTACTGGAACTCACGGGTGGTGAGCATGACGCTCTCGAACTTGGTGCCGGCGTTGCAGGTGTTCTCGACGACGCGGCCGCTCTTGATGTCGCGGGTCTTGTAGCGCACAAACGCGCCGCCCTTGCCCGGCTTGACATGCTGGAACTCGACGATGGTGTAGACCTTGTCCTTAATGCGGAGACCGAGGCCGTTCTTGAAGTCGGCGGTAGAAATGGTAGGCATAGCGACCTTTCTTCTTATGGGCAGAACGCACAAGCGTCCAAATTACATACGGTAGAAATTATACACTTGCAGACGGCGCCTGCAGCGAGCGCATAAAAAGAGAACGCGGGGCGTCCGAATCGATCCAGACGCCCCGCCCCAAACTATCTACCGAAGTGGACTAGCAGTCGATAACATGCAGGTCGTGAGGGGTCTTGGTGAAGGGCTCGTAGCCATTCTCGGTGACCACGCCGTAGTCCTCAAGGCGCACGCCGCCCACGCCGGGCAGGTAGACGCCGGGCTCCATGGTGACAACTGAGCCAACCTCGATGATGTTCTTGCTGCGGTTGAAGTTGGGCAGCTCGTGAATATCGATACCGACGCCGTGGCCCAAGCCATGGTTATAGTAATCGCCATAGCCGGCATCGCCGATGATCTTCTTGGAGAGCTTGTAGATGTCGTTGCCCTCGACGCCCGGATGAATGGCGGCGACGCACTCCTCGTGCGTACGGCGCACGAGCGCGTACAGGTCGAGCTGCTCCTGCGTGGGCTCGCCCATCACAACAGTGCGTGTCATGTCGGAGCGGTAATCGCAGTAGCCCGCGCCGTAATCCATGAGAACGAAATCGCCCTTCTCGATCACGCGGTCGCTCGGCACGGCATGCGGATTGGCGGTGTTGGGACCGCTCGCCACGATGGAGCCGAAGGCAAGGCTGTCGGCACCGTTGGCGAACATAAAATTCTCGAGCTCGTTGCGTACCTGCTTCTCTGTCATACCAGGCTTAATATAGCCGAGCATGTGCTGGAAGGCGGCGTCGGTGATCGACTGCGCATGGCGCATGAGCTCGATCTCCTCGGCGTCCTTGATGGCGCGCATCTTGCGAATGTCGGCATGCATCAGCGGCAGCATGCAGGCGACGGAACGATCCTCCAGACCACGCTGAATACCCTGATAGAAGTTGATCTGCATGTCGTCCTCGACAGCGCAGACGCGGCACTTGTTGGCCGCGATTTTGCCGGCGACCCAACCGGGGATGGTGCCCTCGTCCATGTCGTAGACCCAAGGGCTGCCGGCGGGCGTGTTCTCCTCAAAGCTGTTGAGGTAGCGCGAGTCGGTATGGAACAGGCACTGGTCGGCCGTAATAAACGCAGCGTGCGGGAACTCGAAGGTGTAGTCGAAGACGCCCTTCACGCCCGTAAGCCAACGAAGGTTGGCCTCGTCGCGCACCACGATGGCGTCGTAGCCACGCTCGGCCATCAGGGCACGGACACGCTCGATACGACCGGCAGGACCGGCAGCAAACTCAGACATGCAGATTCCTTTCTTGTTGTCTCTATATAGACGGGACGGGTCTTAACCGAACGACGGAATCGCATGCGATCCGCAACCGATTGGAAACCCGCCCCTCAACATGATACGAAAGACGATGGAAGTCAATAAATCTTAGAGAAGTTCTTTGCGAGAAGCCAAGTAGGCGTGAGCATGGCGCTCAAGAACCTCGTCCTCAACGCTCGTGAGACGAATGGCGCCGAGTGCCGCGGGCAGCGGCAGCATGCTGCGGTTTGAGCGCGCGAACTGCTGCCTGCGGAACTCCTCGATATATGCGGCAGGCTCCAGATCGAAGGCAAGTTCCTCGATACCAAAGTCCTCCAGGCAGTCATCGACCTCAAAGACGTAATCGATATCGAAATCGCAGGCATCATGTGCTAGGCGCGCCTCAAAGCGCATGCCCTCGGATAACAGCTGATAGGCAGGGACCTGCGAAGCGGCATCGCCCAAGCAAGCGCGCAGGGTGCGCTCCCCCGTCTTGCCAAAATCGAGCGCATGGCGAGCGCTCGGGTTCGTGGCCGTCAGCACGTCCTTGCGGGCAGTCTGAGACCATTGGACGGCATTGACGAGTGCGACCTCCTCGCCCGCGAGAATCTCGGGGACGGTCTCAATAAACTGATTCCAGCGGGACTTGCTGCTCGAAAGCATGGTGCCAACAAGTACCACAAAGCCGAGCTTGAGGTCCTCGGGGTCCGTCTCGCGAACAAGGTCGAGGTCACACACGACCAAGCCCGGTTCGGGACGAAACGCGATAGCGGGAAGCGCATTGGCCGACGAGGCGACGAGCGGCTTCATGGTCGTCGCGACCGTGAGCATGGCGTCGAACGTCGTCGGCAGCAGCGCGCACTCGGTGCGACCGCACCACTGGTTGGCGCACCAGCTAACAACCGAGCAGGTTGAGGCATCGCCAACGGCGACAACCAAATCGTCGCAGGTAATGCCGTTAGCCGACAGGGCGCCAAAGACGGTATCGGCATCGGCCAGCGTAGCGCCGGCAGGCGAAACCTCGAAGACGAGCAGCGACACGGCAAAGCCGGCGTCGACCAGCGCATGCTCGACGACCTCGCCAAAACGCTCGGATGTGGCGTCGTTCCAAACCACCATCGTGCGCTTAGGCTTGCCCACGGCCGAGGCAAACATGCGCGAAAGCTCATCGAACGCACCCAATCCGACACGGACATCGACGCTGCGGTTTTGGAAATTGATCAGTTGACGGCGAATCATAGCAGTCCACGCTCCAAAAGCATCTCGGCACAAAGGTAGGAAACGTCCTCGAAGGACTTGTTGCGAATATCAAGGGTAAGGTCGGCGGCCTGTCGATACAGCGGACGGCGATGCTCAAACAGGCGCGCGGCATGCTCGGGCGAGCGGAAATCGGGGCGCGTGTCGGACCGACGAATCTGGCGAATCGAATCCTCGAAGTCGCCCTCGAGGTACACACACGTACCCATTTCGTGCATCAACTCAATATTCACCGGCGTCTCGACGATACCGCCCCCGCACGAAACCAACAGGCTGCGCTCGCTTTGGAGCGAACGGAGCGCCGAGGTCTCGAGCTCGCGAAAACGATCCTCGCCCTCGGTCTCAAAAATCTCGGTTACCGACTTGCCGCAACGGCGCACGACCAGGCGGTCGGTATCGATAAAACGCCGCTTGAACATAGTGCCGACGTTGCGCGCGAGCGTCGATTTGCCCGCGCCCAAAAAGCCGATAAAGAAGATATGGTCGCAGCCGTGTTTGATGTGCTGAGACATGGCGAAACCTATTCCTCGCAGGGAAGGTCGCGCAGGGCCCGGCGCTCAAAGATACGGAAGATCTGCGTGTACCACAGGTCCTGGGTTGCCTGCGGCTTAACCAGGATAGTATCGACGCCGGCAAAATTGCCGCTCCACACATCAGTGTAGAGCTGATCACCGATCAGCACCGCCTCGTCGGCTGTGGCGCCGAGGCGCTTAAGACCCGCCTTGAGGGCAAACGGCGCCGGCTTCATGGCGTGGCTGATGGCCTCGAGTCCCAGCTCGCGTGCAGAGCTCATGACCTGGTCGCGATGCCAGTTGTTGGACACCATGCACAGCTTAAAGCCTTTGGCGCGGGCGGCATCGAGCCAAGCGGAAACCGCGGCGGGAACCTGCTCGGTGTCGCGCGGCACCAGGGTGTTATCGCGATCGAGCAGAATGGCGCGTTTGCCGTCGGCCCACAGGGTATCAAGGTCGATGCGATCGACCGAGGCAACGTATCGTTTGGGGCTAAAAATCCTCATGCTAATTCCAAGACTGTTGATGCTCTTCGTAGGTTTGCGAGAAGTACTCCTCGTCCTGCGTAATGTAGAAATACAGGTCATCGGAGTCGGTCGGCTCAAGCGTGGCCTTAAGCGCCTCGAGCGACGGAGAGCAGATGGGCGTGGGCGGCAGGCCCTCGTGCTTATAGGTGTTATACGGACTATCGCTCTGCAGGTCGTCGGCGGTAACCTCGCCACCGGTGACATACATCATGGTCGCATCGCTGTTGAGATAGCGCAGACCGTCGAGCTTGCCGGCAAGGCGGTTGTAGAAGACCGAGGCCACGTGCGCACGTTGATCGGCGTTGAGGCCCTCGCGCTCAACGATAGAGGCCAAGTTGACGATGTCGTAGTCGGACATCTCCACACCATAGCGCTCCTTGATCTTGGCTTCGCAGCTCGCAAAGTCAAGCGACTTGTACTCGGTCTTAAACTGATCGAGCATAGCACGAATCACGTCATCGGCCGTCGGCGAATCGCCCAACGAATAAGTCTTGGGGAACAAGAAACCCTCAAGCGAGTCGTTGGCGGCGCCCTTAAGGAAGCTATAGTCGTCCACGTAGTTGGAGGCCTTGGCCTGGTTGAGGAAGTCTTCCTTAGAGATGCCGTCGTAGGCCTGGGCCACACGGTCGGCGACTTGATCGACCGTTAGGCCCTCAGGGATAGTCAGCGCATTGGAGCCCGCGTTGGGACCTTCCATGAGCTGCTGAACAACCTTGGTCGCATCCATGAGCGTGGTAAACGAATAGGTGCCAGGCTTGAGCGACATATCGGCGTTGAGCTTTTTCACCGCCGCATAGTAATCCTTGGGATTTTCGACGATATGGTTCTCGGAGAGAATCGAGGCGATAGTATCGCCCGAAGCACCGTCGGGAATGGTCACCGTAACCTGCTGACCAGCCGTGACCTTGGTATCCCCACCGGCGAAGAAGCCCTTGACGGCCGGCACGACAAAGAAAGCGATCGCAGCAAGCGCAAGCACCGCCACCACAACGCCGATGATCATGGGAACCGGAGCACTCTTCTTTTGAGCACCGCGACGAGCATGCGTGTTGTAGCTCGAGCGGGTCGCCGGAGCAACGCCATGCGAACCGCGAGTGTGATGCGAATGCGATTGAGGGGCCTGAGTTCGCTGGGTAGGTGCCTGCTGCTTAAAGCGGGTACCGCCTGCAGGCTGGGCCGTACGAGCAGTGGGCTGCTGAGCCGCGTGAGAAGCCGAATGCTGAACCGAACGAGCAGAAGGCTGCTGACCCGTCCGTTGAACAGGTTGGGCCGAATGAGAGAAGGACTGCACCGAGCGCGCGGCAGGCTGAGCTGCGCGCTGCGTCGGCTGTGCCGGACGCTGGCCAGGCTGAGCAGGGCGCGACGCCGGCTGCCGTGTACGATTCTGCTGGCGCGGATCGGAAGCGCTAGGCATGCGAAACCTCCTCGTTTTTACGATCGAGCCACGTCTGCAAAAACAGGCTGGCGGCAATCATGTCGATCTTGCCCCTCATCTGCTTTTCGTTGAGGCCCTGCTCGCGCAGGATACGCTTGGCCTCTTGCGAAGACAGACGTTCGTCCTCAAACTCCAGTGGAAGATCGAGCTTGTCGGCAATCTTTTGCGCCACGGCGGCAACGCGCTCGGCCTGGGGGCCGGGCTCACCGGCCATGGTCAAGGGACGTCCGCTAACCAGGATGTCGGGCTCATAGTCCTCGACCAGGTAGCGGAACGTCTTGGCCATACCGGTGACCTCGGCGGCCGGGAGCACCTTGACGGGCATCGCCATCATGCCATCACGGCTCGAGACGGCGATGCCGATCCTGGTCTCCCCTATGTCCAGCGCAAGCGCGACCACAGCGACTACCTAGATTCTTAGGCGCCGAGCGCGGTCTTGGCGGCCGCGAGGGCATCGGCGATGCCGGCGGCATTCTTGCCACCGGCCTGGGCCATGTTGGGACGGCCACCACCGCGACCGTCGACCAGACCCGC
>DXLR01000055.1:0-3157 GCA_019414625.1 Collinsella sp. | reverse complement strand
GCCACCTCTTGGGGCGAGCACGAGGGTGTCTTTACCGCATCCGACCGTAGCTTCCAGCACTTTGACGCGGCCGTTCCGCCCAAGGGCGAGTGCCGTCACGACTGGGAGATCTTCGCGGACCTGTCCACGCGTATGGGATACCCCATGCACTACGACAACACCGAGCAGATCTGGAACGAGTGCATTAGCCTGTGCCCCAACTTTGTGGGCGCGACCTACGAGAAGATGGCCCCCGAGGGCGGTTACGCCCAGTGGCCGGTCAAGAGCACCGATGTGAACGACCACGGCACGGCCGACATGTTCGCTGGTGGCAAGTTCACCACCAAGGACGGCCGCGCCAACCTGATGGCGCACGACTGGGAGGCGCCCTCCGAGCTTCCCGACGATGAGTACCCACTCATCCTGTGCACCGTCCGCGAGGTCGGCCACTACAGCTGCCGCTCGATGACCGGCAACTGCAAGACGCTGGCGCTGCTTGCCGACGAGCCCGGCTTTGTCCGCATGAATCCCGCGGACGCCCAGGCGCGCGGCATCAAGAACGGCGACATCGTCTCGATTCACAGCCGCCGCGGCCAGGTATACAGCCGCGCCGACGTGAGCGACCGTATCAACAAGGGCACGGTCTATATGACCTACCAGTGGTGGATCGGCAAGTGCAACGAGCTGACCATGCACAAGGTCGACCCGGTCTCGCATACGCCCGAGGACAAGTTCTCCGCCTGCCAGGTCGACGCCATTGCCGACCAGGTCTGGGCCGAGGGCGAAGTCGAGCGTCAGTACACCGAGCTCAAGCAGGCTCTGGTCGACGCCGCCGCTCCCCAGGACGTTGAGCCCGGTGCCGCCAAGTTCGACGACGAGACGCACGTGGATCAAATCGTGTAGTCCCGTTCTCGTTGGCTTTTTGGGCCGGGCGTCCCGTACGTTCGGGAGCCCGGCCCGTTATTTTGAAAGGAAGTGGGGATGAACCGCTTCATCGACATCAACCCGGAGAGGTGCATCGGCTGCGGAACATGCCAGTCCGCCTGTGCCGACGCCCACCGGATGCAGGGTCTTCAGGATACGCCGCGCCTGGCGCTCGTGAAGACCGGCGGTATTTCGGCCGCCCTTGCCTGCCACCATTGCGAGGGTGCCCCCTGCGCCGAGGTTTGCCCGGTGAATGCCATCGAGCACGATGGCGACCGCATCCACGTCAAGGAGCAGGAGTGCATCGGGTGCAGGCTGTGCGCCATCGCGTGCCCCTTTGGAGCCATCCATCCCGATGGCACGTCTATCGCCGGTGTCGCAGGCATGTGCGACCCGACACCTTCGTATCCTAAGTCCCTGAGCAGCCTGCTTACGTGGGCTCCCGGCCAGTACACCTGCGCTGTGAAGTGCGACCTGTGCGCCTTCGATCCGGACGGCCCGCATTGCGTGGCGGCGTGCCCCACCAAGGCGCTGACCGTCATGGGCGGCGCGGCCGATCGCGAGCTCGACGAGGCCAAGCGCCTGCGCTCGATCGAAAACGGTCCGGCTGTCGACGTCACCGCTGTGGCCCAGGGCCTGTCCGAGAAAGCAGAAGGGAGCGTAAACAATGGATAGCATGACGCTGTTTATCGCATCGCTTGCCGTCTCGTGCATCGGTGCGCTCGCCCCGGTTCTGCTGATCAAAGCCGATAACGCCGCCAAGACCGCCGGCTGCCTTATCGGCGCCGTCGCCGCGGTGCTTTCGTTTGTGGCCGGTATCCAGGCCGTGCTGGGCGATGTCACGGCGGTCGACACCATCGTGTTCTTCCCGTTTGCCCATTTCCAGCTGCTGCTCAATCAGCTGTCCGGCCTGTTCGTGGCGCTCATCTCGGTGCTCGCGTTTGCCGGTTCGATCTACGGTCTCAACTACTTTGATGAGTACCCGGGCAAAAAGGGCCGCGCCGGCTTCTTCTTTAACACCTTCGTGGCGTCCATGATGCTCGTCATCACCGCCGACAACGTGTTTTGGTTCCTGGTCGCCTTTGAGCTCATGTCGCTGACCTCGTACTTCCTGGTCGTGATCGAGGAGAACGAGAACTCCATCCATGGCGGTTGGCTCTACTTTGTGATCGCGCACGTGGGCTTCGTGCTCATCATGGCGAGCTTCCTCACCATGACCATCTTCGCCGGTGGCTCGTTTGCCTTTGCGGATTTCCGCGCCACGCAGTTCAGCCCCGCGGTCGCATCTGTGTGCTTCGTGCTTGCCTTCTTTGGCTTTGGCGCCAAGGCCGGTATCATCCCGCTGCACGGCTGGCTGCCCAAGGCTCATCCCGAGGCGCCGTCCAACGTGAGTGCCCTTATGTCCGGTGGCATGATCAAGATCGGTATCTTCGGCATCCTCAAGGTTGGTCTCGACCTGCTCTCCGCCTCGGGCGTTCAGGTCTGGTGGGGCCTTATGGTCATGGTCTTCGGTGCGATCTCGTCGGTCCTCGGCGTGGCTTTCGCCCTGCAGGAGCATGACATCAAGCGCCTGCTGGCCTATCACTCCGTCGAGAACATCGGCATCATTCTGCTCGGCGTCGGCGCCTCCATGGCCGCCATGGCGCTCAATTCGGTCGGCATCGCCGTCCTGGCTCTGATGGCCGCCCTCTACCACACGTTTAACCACGCGATGTTTAAGGGTGAGCTGTTCTTGGGCGCCGGTGCGCTGCTGTACTCCACGGGTACGCGCAATATGGAGAAGATGGGCGGTCTGTTCCGTCGTATGCCGGCAACGGCCATCTGCTTCCTCGTTGGCGCGCTTGCCATCTCGGCCATCCCGCCTTTCAACGGCTTTGTGTCCGAGTGGTTTACCTATCAGTCGCTGTTTAATGCCGCCATGCAGGGTGACAAGGCCGTCATGATCGTGGCCGTGTTCGCTGCCGTCGCGCTTGCCATTACCGGCGCGCTGGCTGTCACGTGCTTCGTCAAGGCCTATGGCGTCTCCTTTGCCTCCGCGCCCCGCTCCGAGGCCGCGGCCAATGCCAAGGAGGTTCCCGCCCCCATGGTGTTTGCACAGGGCCTGCTCGCGGCCATCTGCGTCGTGCTGGGCATCGGCGCTCCCGTGATCGCGCCCGTGCTGGTCGATGTCGCCGCGTCCGTGCTGCATCCGTACGGTGGCGTGTTTGCCGCCGAGGGCATGGAGCTCATGAACCAGTACTCCGGCGCTGCCACC
>DXLR01000054.1:0-4527 GCA_019414625.1 Collinsella sp. | reverse complement strand
GAGATGTGTATAAGAGACAGCCTTATGGCTCCCATGGCGGGCGTTACCGCCCCCGCCTATCGCATCATGTGTCGCCGCCGCGGTGCCAACCTTGCCTACAGCGAGATGGTGAGCGTGGCAGGCCTTGCCTATGCCAGCAACAAAACGTGGCGCCTGGTGCTGCCGGCCGACGAGGAGCAGCAGATTTGCGTGCAGCTCTTTGGCTCCAAGCCCGATCAGTTTGCGAGCGCCGTCGCCGCCGTCGAGGAGCGTGTGGGCGATCGCCTGTCGCTGATCGATATCAACATGGCCTGCCCCGCCCGCAAGGTTGTTACCAAGGGCGAGGGTTCGGCGCTCATGCGCACGCCCGACCTGGCCGAGAAGATCGTCGAGGCGGCGGTGGGCGCGGCGCACGTGCCCGTGACCGTCAAGATTCGCAAGGGCTTTTATGCCGAGGACCGCAATGCCGCGACATTTGCCCAGATGCTTGAGGGCGCAGGGGCTGCCGCAGTCGCCGTGCATGGTCGTTGCGCCACGCAGCTCTACACGGGCCAGGCCGATTGGTCGGTCGTCGATGAGGTTGCCGACGCTGTCGAGATTCCCGTGATTGGTTCGGGCGATGTGTTCTCGGCCGAGGACGCTGCTGAGCATCTGCACGGCTCGGGTGCCAGCGCGGTGTTTATCGCGCGCGGCATCTACGGCAATCCGTGGGTGTTCGGCGATGCTCGCGCCCTTGCGCTCGACGGCACGCCGGTTCCTTCTCGCTCCTCGGTCGAGCGCTTGGACGCTCTGCGTGAGCACCTAACGCTGACGCATGAGCTCTTGCCTCTCATGTCGCGCGCCCGCACGTACGCAAGCTGGTACTTAAAAGGCATGCCCCATGCCGCCGCCTGGCGCGCTCAGGTGGTGCGTTGCTCTACGTACGAGGAGTTCATGTCGCTGGTCGATGATATCGAGCGCGATGTGGTGGCCTGCGAGGCCGCGCTTGCCGCCGGTGAGTCGGTGCCCGCTCATCCGCTGGAGGCTTAAGGGTGGCCGTTACCGCGCTGTACGTGCACGTGCCGTTTTGCGCCCAAAAGTGCCGGTACTGCGACTTTGACTCGCGCAGTTTTTCTCCGTGCGACCTGAGTGCTGCGCTCGATGTCTATTTTGAGCAGTTGTTCGCGCGCCTCGATGCTTTTGGCAAGGCTGGGGCCCTTGACCATATCCGCACCGTCTATGTTGGCGGCGGTACGCCGTCGCTGGCGGGGGAGCGCCTGGTGGAGCTGGCGCGGCGTATTCGTGCGTGGTGCGCCCCCGTTGAGTTTACCTGCGAGGCCAATCCCGAGTCGCTGACCGCCGAGCTTGCCACTGCGCTTGCCAAGGTTGGTGTCACACGCGTCTCTCTGGGCGTGCAAACGCTCGATAACACCGAACTTACCGCCATCGGCCGTATTCACGATGCCGATCGGGCGTTTGCCGCCATCGCGACGGTCAAGAACTCTGGGCTTGACGTGTCGTGCGACCTTATGTGCGGACTTCCCGGGCAGACCGCAGCGAGTTGGAAGCGCACGCTCGATGGCGTGCTGGCGGCGGCTCCGCATCATGTGTCGGTCTACCCGCTCACGCTTGAGGAGGGGACTCCCCTTTATCGCATGGCGTGCCGCGACGAGTCGGTCGAGCCCGACGAGGATTTTCAAGCTTCGTGCATGGATGTGGCGCGTGAGCGTCTGGGTGCGGCCGGCTATCACCCGTATGAGGTGGCAAGCTATGCGCTCGACGGACATGAGTGCGCCCATAACATTGCCTACTGGACCGGCCAGGGCTATTTGGGCCTGGGTCGTTCCGCCGCGGGCATGCTCGACGCCGAGGATTTCGACCGTCTTGCAGGTTTGTTCCCCGGCGTGTCTTCTCGAGGCGATTCGTACCGCGTGCGTCTGGTGCAACGTGACGATGACGCGACGGCGTTTGAGGCCGAATATCTGTCGCAGCGTGAGGCTGCGGCTGAAGACCTGATGCTGTCTTGTCGCATGACGGGCGGTGTTGCGTCCGACCTGTTGGTTCGTGCAGCTTGCGTCATCCCGGCCGATGAGCTGGCAGCTGCCTGCGATCGCGCGCTCGAATTGGGTCTTGCCACTTGGGTGCCCGAGACGCTCGGGGTCCATGAGGGACCTTTCACTTCGGCAGATGTCGTCGCGGGCTATGTTCGAGCTCGTCTGGCGCCGACGCACTTGGGCTGGCTCGATGGAAATGTTCTGTTCGAGCTGTTTTGGGATCTAGCTTAGGCCGCTCGTGTAGAATTACCGGAATATATACGCTGCTGTGAGCAGGAGGTTGCCGCGCATGGCGACGATGAACGAAAAAGATTACTACGAGATTCTGGGTGTCTCCAAGGACGCCACCTCGCGTGATATTCAAAAGGCCTTTCAGCAAAAGGCCCGCAAGCTCCATCCGGACGTCAACAAAGAGCCGGATGCCGAGGAAAAGTTTAAAGAGGTTTCCGAGGCCTACGCCGTGCTTTCGGATGAGCAAAAACGTGCGCGCTACGACGCCATGCGCTCGGGCAATCCCTTTGCCGGTGCTCCTACGGCTTCGCCCTATGGTGGCGGCTACGCCGGCAACACAGGCTATGGCAATCCCTTTGAGGGCGGTTTTCCCTTTGGCGGCGCTTGGGGCCAGCAGCGTCGTGGGCAGGCTGCTTACAATCCCGAGAACGGCGCCAATGTGGTCGTCGATATCAAACTCGACGCCAAGGAGGCCAAGGGCGGTGCCCGCAAGACCGTCCGCTATACGCGCTTCGATACCTGTGGTCACTGCGGTGGTTCGGGCTCTGTTTCGTCCGAGCATGCACATACCTGTCCGAGCTGCGGCGGTCGCGGTCACATCGATGTCGACCTGTCCTTTCTGTTTGGTGCCGGCACGTTCCAGTCGGTCTGCCCTGAGTGCGGTGGCTCCGGTAAGGTCGTCGCCGACCCCTGTCCCGATTGCGGCGGCAGCGGGCGGACCCGTGTGACCTCCGAGCAGACGATTGAGTTTCCCGCCGGCACGCACGATGGCGACGAGGTCCGTATTGGCGGCATGGGTCACGCCGGCACCAACGGCGCCTCTGGCGGTGATCTGGTCGGTCGCGCCCATGTTGAGGCCGAGCGCCTGGAAGGCAAGGCCCGTACCGGTTTTTACCTGATGGGCATCGTGGCGCCGTTTTTGGTGCTCTCGGCCATCTCGGGCGTGTTCTCGGCCTTTGCCGTGATGTGCTTTATTCCGTTTGCCATGGGCCTGTTCATGGTGCTCTCGGACGGCGTGCTGCACCGCAGCCTGCTGTGGTGGAAGCGCGGCGCGATGCAGTTTGCCAACGGTTTTGCCAACGGATTTATGTTTGCGCTCGTGTCGGTTTGGTTTGCGAGCTGCTCGCAACGTGCCATGCTTTCACCCTACGCAATGCAATAACATCAAACCCTCTGTTTGCGGCCGGCCCAGCTTGGGTATAGGACGCACTGTGACAATAATGAAAGTCGGAAGGATTCGGTCGTGTCGGAAAATAGGGATTACTACGAGGTGCTTGGCGTCGACAAGGATGCCGACGCGCGGACGATTAAGCGCGCGTTTCTAAAGAAGGCCCGTACCGTACACCCGGACGTTTCGGACGACCCCGAGGCCGAGGCCAAGTTCAAAGAGCTCAACGAGGCATATTCCGTTCTTTCCGATGAGCAGAAGCGTGCTAACTACGACCGTTACGGCATTGCCGACGGCCCTGGTGGTTCGGGCTACGTCGACATTAACGATATCTTTGGCGGCATGGGCATGGACGACCTCTTCTCGTCGTTCTTTGGCGGCGGTGCCGGCGGTGGCGCCCGAAATCGCCGTGAGCGTCGTCGCGGCCGCGACATGGCCATCTCCCTTTCGGTGACGCTCGAGGAGGCGGCACTCGGGTGCAAAAAGACGATCAGCTATGACCGCCTTGCTCCCTGTGAGGATTGCAATGGCACCGGTAGGGCCGAGGGCGCGCAGGAAAAGCAGTGCAGCCGCTGCCACGGCACGGGCTATGTCACGACGGTCCAGCGTTCGTTCCTGGGCCAGGTTCAGTCCTCTTCGCCTTGTCCCGACTGCCACGGCGAGGGCACGGTCATCGATCATCCCTGCGAGACCTGCGACGGTCAGGGCCGCACGCCTTCGCATGAAAAGATCGACATCGATATCCCCGCCGGCGTTTCGACCGGTCGCCAGCTGCGCGTGAGCGGCTTTGGCGAGGCTGGCCTTCGCGGCGAGCCCTCGGGCGACCTGATCGTCAACGTGCGCGTCGCCGACCACGAGCGTTTTAAGCGCAACGGTGACGACCTGTACCTCGTGAGCGATATTTCGATTGCGCAGGCAGCGCTCGGCTGCGAGATCGAGGTCGAGGGCATTATGCCCGATGAGGTCGTCAAGGTGACGGTCCCTGCTGGTACACAGTACGGCGACACCGTGAGCGTCAATAATTACGGCATGCCGCGCATTGGCGGTGGCGGGTCGCGTGGGCGCCTGATCGTGCAACTGCGCGTGGTCGTTCCCACCATTCTTTCCAATAAGCAA
>DXLR01000053.1:0-12331 GCA_019414625.1 Collinsella sp. | reverse complement strand
GGCAGGCTTTTCTGTGATCGAGGGCGGCACGGCGATATTGCCGGTACCGCCCTCGATCACAGAAAAGCCTGCTGCGTGCGGGTCGACCGCATCGGCGCCAATCGTGGGATGCTCGAGCTGCAGAAACGAGGGCATGGTGCTGCCCTGGTCGGCAACCGGAGTCTCGCCGGGTACGAAGGTCGAGGCTGCCTCGGCGGCCTCCTCTTCCTCGGCGTCAACGTCAGCGTCGGCCACGGCGTCTTTCATCGCTTTGACGGCATCCATCATGGAGTCCATGACGGCGTCGAGCTCTTCTTCCGAAGAAACCTCGATAGGGCCCGCAGCTTGCGGAGCGGCATCCTGTACGGGGCGGTCGTCCTGAGCGGGCGCATCGTCGTTTTGCTCGTCTGCATCTTCGGCGCCAGGGGTTTCCGCCGTAGCGCTTTCGTCCAAGAATGGGCCGTCGAGGTCAATATCATCGCAGGTCACAGCGTCGGCATCTGCAGTGACGTCTGCGGAATCATCAATATGCTGTTGAGTCTGGGGGTCCAGCTCGTCTGTCATAGGCATGTGCTCCTCATCGTTGTTTGTCACCCTATGATAAAGTCTCGCGCCGACATCCCGCGCGCTGCAGCAAAGTTTCAAAACGTGTTCGATGGCTCGCGTCGATAGCAAAAACTCGGCCACTTTATCCAGTTTGTACTTGACATTCCCTTCGCCGAAAGACGTTGCGCCGTTCGCCTGCCATGGGCTTTATTTTTCACTTGAACCCGCTAAAGTTGCATTTCAGCTTTTGGCGCGTGAAGTTGGATGCGCGCAGTCGACGGGCAGGCCCGTCGCGATTTGAAAGGACTTTATATGGGACTTTTCACTGGTAAGACCGTGATCGTCACCGGCGGCGGCAAGGCCACGCTCAAGGACGGCTCCGCTGGCTCCATCGGCTACGGTATCGATATCGCTTTTGCCAAGGAGGGCGCAAACCTCGTCATTACCGGCCGCAACGTTGCCAAGCTCGAGGCTGCCAAGGAATCCCTCGAGGCCGAGTACGGCGTCAAGGTTCTGCCTGTTCAGGCCGATGTCTCGGCTGGTCAGGACAACGAGGCCGTCGTCCAGAACGTCATCGACAAGGCTATTGAGGAGTTCGGCCGCATCGACGCCGTCGTCAACAATGCTCAGGCCAGCGCCTCGGGTGTTACCATCGCCGACCACACCATGGATCAGTTTAACCTGGCCATTTATTCCGGTCTGTATGCCACCTATCTGTACATGCAGAAGGCCTATCCGCACCTGAAGGAGACCAAGGGCTCCGTGGTCAACTTTGCCTCGGGCGCCGGCCTGTTTGGCAACTATGGTCAGTGCAGCTATGCCGCCGCCAAGGAGGGCATCCGTGGTCTGACTCGCGTTGCCGCCAACGAGTGGGGCAAGGACGGCATCAACGTCAATATCGTTTGCCCGCTTGCTTGGACCGCCGCGCTCGAGAACTTCCAAGATGCCTATCCCGAGGCGTTCAAGGCCAACGTCCACATGCCGCCGGCAGGCCACTACGGCGACGTCGAGAAGGAAATCGGCCGCGTTGTCGTTCAGCTCTGCGGTCCCGACTTTAAGTATATGAACGGCGAGACCGTCACCCTCGAGGGTGGCATGGGCCAGCGTCCGTAGGAGTTACGGCGTTTTACCAAACGCCGTAACGGGCCGACGCTGCGCGGTCACCAGAGCGACAACTTGTCATTCAAAGAGGGCGGCATGACCAGAAGGTCTATGCCGTCCTCTTTTCATGCCAATTTGTTCGCTCTGGTGACCGCTCGCTGATGTTGTCAGAGCATCGGCGTTACCTTGACTGTTGGATGTAGTCGTTGGGGACGTTCTTAAATGACTAGTCGAAAGGGACACTCTTGCCGGCACTTGGGGACAGTCCCTGAGTGCCGGCAGATTGGGGCGCTCATTTGCAAGATGGCGCTGAAGACTGTCCCCAACGTCTAGTCGTTTAAGACTGTCCCCAACGACTACCCAACGACTAGCGCGGGAACCTGATCCTAATGCACTAGTTTCTGTCGAGTCGGTGCTTCTTGCGGGTTGCCCGTATAATGGTTTGCGTATGAACCGCAACCAAGGAGTTCCAGTTTATGGACCAGAACCTTTTTAAATTCGACCTGATCGCCGAGGACCCGACGACGCACGCGCGTGCCGGCGTACTGCACACCCCGCACGGCGACATCGAGACGCCGATTTTTATGCCCGTGGGCACCAAGGCAAACGTCAAGGGCATTCCTACCGAGACTGTCAAGAAGCTCGGCGCCCAGATCGTGCTCGCCAATACCTATCATCTGTCCATGCGTCCCGGCGAGGACACCATCGCCGAGCTGGGCGGCCTGCACAAGTTCATGAACTGGCACGGCCCCATCCTCACCGACTCGGGCGGTTTCCAGGTCTTCAGCCACAACGATGCCGTCAAGCTCACCGACGAGGGCGTGCGCTTTATCGTCAACGATTACGACGGCCGCCACGTGTTTTGGACGCCCGAGGACAACATGGAAATCGCCATGAAACTCGGCTCCGATATCTGCATGCAGCTCGACCAGTGCCCGGGCTATCCCGCCACGCGCGCCTACGTTGAGCGCGCCGTTGAGCTGTCGAGCATGTGGGCCGAGCGCTGCTATAAGGCGCATACCCGCGATGACCAGGCGCTCTTTGGCATCGTTCAGGGCGGCATGCACCTGGATCTGCGCCTGCGTTCGCTGCGCCATCTGGAGGAGTGCGGCGACTTCCCGGGCTATGGTATCGGTGGCTATTCGGTGGGCGAGGATCACGAGACCATGTTCGAGACCCTGGCGCCGCTCGTGAGCGAGTACATGCCCAAGCATAAGCCGCGCTACCTGATGGGTGTCGGCAACCCCACCACGCTCGTACGCGGCGTGGGCGTGGGCATCGACATGTTCGACTGTGTGCTGCCGACGCGCACCGGTCGCATGGGTACGGCGTTCTCCAGTGAAGGTCGCCTTAACTTCCGTAACGCGCGCTTTGCGCACGACGACGGCCCCATCGACCCCACCTGCACCTGCCCGGTATGCACGGGCGGCTACAGCCGCGCGCTCATCCGTCACATGGTCACGCAGAAGGAGATGCTCGGCGGCATTCTGCTGTCGATGCACAACATCTACTACCTGCTCAACCTGATGCAGCGCGCCCGCCAGGCCATTATCGAGGGCCGCTACGGCGCGTTTGTGAGCGACTGGATGAACAGCCCTGCGGCGGTGGACTACTAAGAGCGACAGACACGCTTGCAGAGCGTGGGCACGGCAATGGTCGAGCGCCAGCCGGTCGTCACATTCGCTGACACCGGTTGCGCGACCGCTGACCGATAGCTTGCAAGTGCTTGATGCATCGTGGGTACCATACCGAATAGTTGATGTTCGGGCGGGTGTTTGACGCATGGCGTCGACCCCGCCCGTTTTTCTTTTTCTCGATAGGAGTACCCATGATTAAGAATGAGAACGTCGAGGGCGAGCCTGCCTACGACGAGACGTACCGCCGCGGCCCCGTGGTCATGCGCGGCCCCATGATTCCTAAGGACAACACCTACGCCAACCTGCTGGCGCCCGAGGAGTCGACTGACTGGCTGCACGCCGACCCCTGGCGCGTGCTGCGCATTCAGGCAGAGTTTGTCGATGGCTTTGGCGCACTTGCCGAGCTTGGACCTGCGGTGACCATCTTCGGTAGCGCCCGCACGCCCAAGACCGATCCGCTCTACAGGGCGGCGCGTACCGTCGGGCGCAAGATCGCGCAACGTGGCGTGGCGGTCATCACCGGTGGTGGCCCCGGCATCATGGAAGCGGCCAACAGGGGAGCAGCGAGTGTCAACGGCAAGTCAGTTGGCCTAGGCATTGAATTGCCGCACGAGCACGGGCTCAACAAATATGTGAACCTCGGCATGGACTTCCGTTACTTCTTTGTGCGCAAGACTATGTTCGTCAAATACAGCTCCGGCGCTATTGTGTTTCCCGGCGGGTTTGGCACGCTCGACGAGATGTTCGAGGTTCTCACGCTGGTGCAGACGCACAAGGTCAAGCGCATGCCGCTCGTGCTGGTGGGCACCGAGTACTGGCAGGGCCTATTCGACTGGCTCAACGGCCCGGTGATGAGCACCGGTATGATTAGCCCGCTCGATCCGGATCTGGTACACATTACCGACGACCTCAACGAGGCCGTTGACATTGCGCTCAGCGGGCTGATGTAGATCAATCGTGCCCACGCGACATGAATACGCATGGCAATCTGATGTTATCTAACATCAGATTGCCATTTATATTGGGTATACTGGTGTAAAAGACGAGGGCGAGGAGGTCGCAAATGTCTACAGCAACAGTTAAGCCTACGACGGTTCGAATCGAAGAGGGGCTCAAGGAGCAGGCGACTGAGTTCTTGGATTCGGTCGGCCTCAGCCTCAATTCCTATCTCAATCTTGCCGTTCGGCAGCTGGTAAATCAGCGAAAGATTCCTTTTGAGATTGTAGGAAGGGCGGAGGTGCCCAACGAGGTGACGAGGCGCGCCATGGTGATCGCCGATGCTCATGAGCTGGGGATTTTGCCGGACGATAGCCTGTCATTCAATAACGCTGATGAGCTTATGTCATTCCTCGATGAGGAATAGCGATGTTCGAGATTAAAGTCGAGGCTCAATTTAAGGTGGACTACAAACGAACGATGCGCATGCATCCGCAGCTAAAAAGTGAGTTTAAAGCGGCGGTTGCAGAGCTTGTGGCTCATGGGTCACTTCCGGCGGAGTATGGCGCCCACGAGCTCTCAAACCCGGGCGGAAACTACAACGGCCACATCGATTTCCACCTATCCGATGGCTTGGTCGATGTGGTCGTTCTTTATCTTCCCCATAAGACTAACCCAGTGATTAGGCTGGTGAGAATGGGCACTCATCAGGAACTGTTTCAGGGTCCGCTGGGCTGATCGCCGATTTCTAAGTTGCGGTGGAATAGGGATTGATTTGCGGCTGATAAGCCAAAAACAGTTCCTATTCCACCGCAAGTGGTAAAGGTGCCCCTAGTGGATGGGCTGGTAACGAGGACAGTAGCTGATGGCGATGGCGTCGACGCCTACATGGGTGGCGATGGTGCAGCCGATGGGGCCGGTGCCGGCGTCTACGTAGTCCTGGCCCGCGAGCGCCTCGTTGACAAGTTCCTGCTCCTCGGCGGCGCCGGTCGTGAGCACGCGAACGCTTGAGCCTGGGTGCTCGGTCAAAAACTCGAGGCAGTCAGCCATGGTGTTGGCGACGATGCGCTTGGCGCCGCGGCCCTTTTTGATGGCCTTGATCTCGCCCGATTTCCACTCCGGCGAAACGGCCAGGCGAATGTTGAGCATCTGCGTGAGCTGGCCGGCGAGCTTGGGCGCGCGGCCGTTCTTAACGAGGTTCTCGAGCGTGCGGGGAATCAGCAGCAGATGGGCGTCGGGCAGCGTCGCGCGGATCTGCGCCTCGGTCTCGTCCAGGCTGCGGCCGTCCTCGCGCATGGCCAGCGCGTACTCCACCAGCAGACCCTCGGCGCCCGAGCCGGTGCGTGAGTCGATACAGCGCACGTCGAGCTCGTGCGTTTCGGCCGTCAGACTGGCGTTGGCATAGCAGGCGGACCACTCGCTGCACAGCGAGATAAAGATGGCGCTGTCGTGCCCGTCGGCGAGCACGCGGTCAAAGAGTGCCTTGAACTCGCCGGCGCTCGGCTGCGAGGTGTGCGGCAGTTGCTCGGAACCGGCCATGCGCGCGACGTACTCCTGGGCGGTAATCTGCACCTGGTCGAGCAGGTCCTCGCCCTCGATAATCACATGCAGCGGAATCACGTAAATGCCGAGCTCTTGGGCGCGGGTGGGGGAGATGTCCGACGTGGAGTCGGTTATGATGGCAAAAGACATAATTGCACCTTTCGTTGGGGCGCTGCGCGCCGCCTTCTGAGAGCAAAGTGCGACAAGTATAGTAGAGTCGTTCCACATTACTAGGTTCAATTGTTGAATAGTCAACAGTTTGAAGTGTCGGTGTGGAAATCGTCAACTGGGGAAGAGGAATGCCGATGGAGGCACTGGAGATATGCAGGCGGCCGGTCGTGCTGTTCGATTTCGACGGCACGGTGGCAGATACGGGCCGGGCGGTGATGACCTCGACGCGCAAGGCGCTGGCTGCGCGCGGGTTTTCTGAGGCGCAGATGGGTGACCTGCGCCGCATGATCGGGCCGCCCCTGTGGAAGAGCTTTCACGACTTTTACGGCTTTTCCCGCGAGGAGTCGCTGGTGGTGGCCGACGAATACCGCGCCTTTTTTGATGAACTGGGACCGGAAGAGTACCCCGTGTTCGATGGGGTCCCCGAGCTGCTGGATGGGTTGGCCGCCCGGGGCAAGCGTATGGCCGTGGCGACGTCGCGCATGGAGGCAAAGTGCATCGACATGGTACGTGAGCTTGGGCTTTCTCAGTTTGGGGCGGTGGTTGGCATGAATCCGCCGCAGGGGCGCGAGACCAAGGCGGATTCGGTCCGCGATGCCCTGGCGGCGCTCGGTGCGACGGCCGACGATGCCGTGATGATTGGCGATCGCTTTAACGATGTGGAGGGCGCGCACGCAATGGGCGTGCCGTGCATTGGCATCTATTCGGGCGCGGCGGCGCCGGGCGAGCACGAGGCGGCGGGTGCCGATGCGGTGGTGCACTCGGTGGCCGAGCTTGCTAAACTTTTCGCTATCTAATGACGTGATGTGAGGGGCGAGCGCGCTCGCCGCTCATTGGTAAGGAGGTCGTCCATGAATCAGGTGGAGCAGAGCGTTGCCGAGTACGTCGACGAGGTCTGGGAAGATGTCGTCGCCGATATCGAGCAGCTGGTGAGCTATCCGTCTGTGGCCGTTGCTGCCGATGCGGAGCCCGGTGCGCCGTTTGGCCGCCCGGTCCGTGATGCGCTCGATTGCGCACTCGGCATTGCACAAAAGCTCGGCTACCAGACGAGCGATGACGAGGGCTATGTGGGCATTGCCGATATCCCTGGCCGCGGCGACAAGCAACTCGCGACCATCTGCCACGTGGACGTGGTGCCCGCCGGTCCCGGTTGGAACACCGATCCGTTTGTGATGGAGCGCCGCGAGGGCTGGCTGCTCGGCCGTGGCGTGATCGACGACAAGGGCCCGGCGGTGTTGTCGCTTTATGCCGGCGCGTACCTGCTCAAGCACGGCATTGTGCCGCGCTATACCTTCCGCGCGCTGCTGGGCTGCGATGAGGAAGTGGGCATGTCCGACGTTCACCATTATCTGGAGAACCACGCAGACCCCGACTTTTTGTTTACGCCCGATGCCGAGTTCCCGGTCTGCAATGCCGAGAAGGGCCAGTTTGGGGCGACGTTTGTGAGCCCTAAGATCGATGGAGGGCGCATCGTATCGTGGAGCGGTGCCGAGGCGAGTAACGCTATCCCGTCGCAGTCCATCTGCGAACTTGCGATTGCCGCCGATGAACTGCCGGCGCCGGTCGAGAACGCCGACCGCCTGGAGATCACGGCACTCGATAACGGGCATGCGCAGATTTTCGCCCACGGTATTGGCGGCCACGCTTCGATGCCTGAGGGCACCATCAACGCCGTCGGCCTGATCGTGGCGTATCTGCGCGAGGCCGAGGACGCGTTTGGTGCCCGTGACGAGCGCCTGCTGACGCCTGCCGAGCACGAGTTCGTCAAGTTCTTGGCCTTTGTGCATGCGGATGCCTATGGCCGCGGCCTGGGCATCGATGCGACGAGCCCGGCGTTTGGTCCGCTCACCTGCAACGCTGGCGTCATCCGCGTGGCGGATGGACATATTGAGCAGGTCATCGACGTGCGCTTCCCCGATAGCACCAGTGCCGATACCATCTGCGAGCAGCTCGATCCGCTCGTGGGTCGCTTTGGCGTGACGTGCCGCGTGGGTCGTGCAAAGGTGCCGTTCTCGGTCTCTGCCGACGATCCGGCCGTGAAGGCGCTTATCGATACCTATAACGAGTTTACGGGCAAGCATGCCGAGCCCTTTGCCATGGGCGGCGGCACGTATGCGCGCAACTTTGCCCGCGCCGTATCGTTTGGCCCCGAGGAGACCGGCCTGGAGCTGCCCACATGGGGCGGCCAGATGCACGGCCCCAACGAGTGCGCCAGCGAAGAACAGCTCAAGCAGGCGCTCAAGATCTACATCGTGGCGATCCTTCGCCTCAACGAACTCGAGCTCTAGGGCTTCCCCAGGCACCCGACCTTGCCCCTCAAACCGTCGCTTGCGTACCAAAGTACGCGGCGCTCCTCTTTCGGGGCAATCTCGGGCACCTGGGAAACCCCTATATCTTGCTTGGGGTTACGCGGTATTACCAGCCCGCGTAGCAGCTCATCTCGGAATGAGAGTGGATAGTCTGCCGTTTTTGACCTGTGTACAGGCTCAAAGTGGGAGATTATCCACTCTCGTTATTTGAGTGTCCAATAATCCTCGCTCGCTGGGGTGGTCGTTTAAGAACGTCCCCAATGACTACCTTGTAAAAGGTGGACCATGCTTGCGATGGGGTTTGTTATTCGTTTGTAAAGCCGAGCCGCGCTTGCGGTAAGGGTCTATCAGATGCCCGTAATAAAGCGCAGCTGACGCGGGCGCTGCCCGATCGAGACCGTATCTTTCCAAACAGCAAAGCGGGCAGGGTGCCCGCGAGTCGCTTGTATGAAAGGAAGATCATGCTCGATCAGGCTTATTCTCGTCGTCAGTTCCTCGGCCTCGCTGGTGGTCTTGCCAGCATCGTCGGCCTCGGTCTCGTTGGTTGCGGCGGCGCAGGCGCAACCGACGCCGCCGACAAGGGTAGCGCCGCTGCTGCCGAGTCCGTCTCGGGCGAGGTAACCTACGACGGCGCCTCCTCGTTCCAGGCTCTCGTCGAGGCTGCTGCCGAGAAGTTTATGGATGCCAACCCCGACGTCTCCGTCTCCGGTTCGGGCAACGGTTCGGGCAAGGGTCTGACCGCTGTTGCCGCCGGCACCGTTACCATCGGTAACTCCGACGTCTTCGCTGAGACCAAGCTCGAGGCCGATCAGGTCAAGAACCTCGTCGACCACGAGGTCGCCGTCGTGGGCATGGGCCCCGTCGTCTCCAAGAACGTCAAGGTCGACGACCTGTCCCTCGAGCAGCTCAAGGGCATCTTCTCCGGCCAGATCACCAACTGGAAGGAGGTCGGCGGCGACGACGCCAAGATTGTCGTCCTCAACCGCAAGGCCGGCTCCGGTACCCGCGCCACCTTCGAGGCCGCCGTCTTTGGCGACGAGGCCGTCGACTTTAAGGGCGACGCCGAACTCGACAAGTCCGGCGACGTCCAGACTCAGATGGGCAGCACCGACAACGCCATCTCCTACCTCGACTTCTCGCACTTCGACGACTCCAAGTTCAACGCCGTCAAGGTTGAGGGCGTCGAGCCCAAGAGCAAGAACGTCACCGACGACTCTTTCAAGATCTGGGCTACCGAGCACATGTACTGCTCCAAGGACGCCGATGAGGCCACCACGGCCTTCCTGGAGTTCATGCTTTCAGACGACGTCCAGGGCAAGCTCGTCGAGGAGCAGGGCTTTATTCCCGTTTCTGCCATGAAGGTCGTCAAGGACGCCAGTGGCAAGGTCTCCGCTAAATAAGTAATCGCCCCCGGAAAGGTTTGCAATGGCAAAACAGCTGCCAAAGCGCGAGCTTGAGAACGTGGGCCTGGGCGTCACGGGTGCGTGCGTAGCGCTCGTGACGCTTGTCGTTGCCGCGCTCATCTTTATGGTCGCCCAAAAGGGCCTCTCGGCTTTTTTCAAGGACGGCGTCTCGATCATCGAGTTTTTTATCGGTACCAAGTGGGACCTGGCCAACACGGCCGAAAACGGCCTGCCCTACACTGGCGCCCTGCCCCTGATCGTCACCTCGTTTGCGGTCATGGTGCTCTCCACGCTCATCGCACTGCCCATCGCCATCGGCTCTGCCATCTTTGCGGTCGAGATTCAGCCTAAGTTTGGCTGCAAGGTTTTTCAGCCGCTCATTGAGCTTTTGACCGGTATTCCCTCGGTCGTCTTTGGCCTGATCGGTTTTCACGTGGTCGTCGGCCTTATGAAGAGCGTTTTCCACGTGAGCACGGGTCTGGGTATCTTGCCCGGCGCTATCGTGCTGGCAGTCATGATTCTGCCGACGATGACCACGCTTTCGGTCGATGGCCTGCGCGCCGTGCCCGACAGCTACCGTCAGGGTTCGCTCGCGCTGGGCTACACCCGCTGGCAGACCATCTGGCACGTGGTGCTCAAGAGCGCCATGCCCTCGCTCATGACCGCGGTCATCCTTGGCATGACCCGCGCCTTTGGCGAGACGCTCGCCGTGCGCATGGTTATCGGCGGTATCGAGGCCATGCCGACGTCGCTGCTGTCGCCGGCCTCCACCATCACCACCACGCTCACCACGTCCATGGCGGTCTATGCCGAGGGCTCGGCCCAGGACGACGTCCTGTGGGCGCTCGGTCTTCTGCTGATGGGCATGAGCCTCATCTTCATCCTGATCATCCATCTCATTGGCCGCAAGGGGGCGAAGGCTCGTGGCTAGCACGCGCATCCATATCGACGAGGCGAGACTCGGGCGTGTCCAAAGGCAGGACCGCATCGCCACGGGCGTGCTGACGGCGATCGTCGCCATCGTCATGCTCATCGTCGTCTCCATGGTGGCCTACATCCTGTTCGAGGGTATCTCGACGCTGTTCCAGCCGGGCTTTCTCACGCAGCCCGCACGCGCCAACGGAACGCAGGGCGGCGTGCTCTACCAGCTGTTCGACTCGTTCTATCTGCTGCTGATCACCCTGATCATCTCGGTGCCCATCAGCCTGGGCGGCGCGGTCTTTTTGGTTGAGTACGCGCCCGATGGGCCTATTCGCGACATCGCCTCGACCGCCATCGAGACGCTGTCCTCGCTGCCCTCCATTGTCGTAGGCATGTTCGGCTTTCTGGTGTTCTCGGTGCAGCTGGGCTGGAAGTACTCCATCATCTCCGGCGCCGTCGCGCTCACCATGTTCAACATCCCCATCCTGGTGCGCGTGATTCAGCAGGCGCTCGAGGACGTGCCGCAGGCCCAGCGCGATGCGTGCCTGGCCATGGGCCTCACTCGCTGGGAGGCCACACTGCACATCCTGATTCCCGAGGCCATGCCCGCCATCGTGACCGGCATCGTGCTTTCTGCCGGCCGCGTGTTTGGCGAGGCCGCGGCGCTGCTCTTTACCTCGGGCATGAGCTCGCCGGTTCGCCTGAACTTCTTGAGCTTTAACCTGTCGAGCCCCACCTGCGCCTGGAACGTGTTCCGTCCCGGCGAGTCGCTGGCCGTGCACATCTACAAGATCTATGGCGAGGGCAGCCCCGAGGCCCAGCAGATCGTCTGGGGCACCGCGGCACTGCTGATGATTTGCGTGCTGCTGTTTAACGTAGTCGCCCGTATCGTGGGCAAGCAACTGGCAAGGAGGATGACGGCCGAATGAGCGAGATGAATGCGACGCCCGCAACCGAGGCGGCATCGTCCGACACCCAGGACTTTTTGTCGAGCGTGGGGGAGAGCGAGAAACGTGTTCGCGTGAGCGGCAAGGCCGTGAGCGACGAGGTCGTGGTCTCCACCAAGGACGTCAACGTGTACTATGGCGACCACCATGCGCTGCACGACACGTCGCTCGACTTTCACAAGGGCGAGATCACGGCGCTCATCGGGCCTTCGGGCTGCGGCAAGTCGACCTTCTTGCGCAGCCTCAACCTGATGAATCGCGAGATTCGCGGCTGCCGCGTGGAGGGCGAGATCAGCTACCGCGGACGCAACATCAACACGCGCCGTGAGAACACGTACGAGCTGCGCCGCTCCATCGGCATGGTGTTTCAGCAGCCCAATCCGTTTCGCAAGTCCATTCGCGACAACATCACGTTTGCGCCCAAGCGCCACGGCATTACCGACCGCGACGAGCTCGATCGCATGGTCGAGGAGAGTCTGCGCGGCGCGGCGCTGTGGGACGAGGTCAAGGATAAGCTCGACAAGAGTGCCTACGCGCTTTCGGGCGGCCAGCAGCAGCGTCTGTGCATCGCGCGCACGCTGGCGCTCAACCCCGACGTGATCTTGTTTGACGAGCCCTGCTCGGCGCTCGACCCCATCTCGACGCTGGCGATCGAGGACCTGATGTCGTCGATCGTGGCCGACCGCGCCATCGTCATCGTGACGCACAACATGGAGCAGGCGTCGCGTGTGTCCAACCGCACGGCGTTCTTCTACATGGGCGATATGGTCGAGTACGACGAGACCGACGAGATTTTCCAACGGCCCAAGGATAAGCGGCTGAATGACTGTCTCTTATAC
>DXLR01000052.1:0-1334 GCA_019414625.1 Collinsella sp. | reverse complement strand
GGATGTGTATAAGAGACGGGGCGAGGAGGCCGGTTGCGGCAGCCCCGACTGCAAGCCCGGCTGCGACTGCGACCGCTTCCTTGAGTTCTGGAACCTCGTGTTTACCCAGTACGACCGCCAGGAGGACGGCTCCATGCCTGAGCTGCCGCACCGCAACCTCGATACGGGCATGGGCCTGGAGCGCATGGCCGCCATCATGCAGCACAAGACCGCCAACTACGACGGCGATTTGATGCAGCACCTCATCAAGTTGGGCGAGGAGATCAGCGGCAAGACCTATGACGCCGACGATTACTCCGGTGCCAGCCGCTCCCTGCGCATCATCGCCGACCACTCCCGTGCCGTTGACTTCATGATCTCTGACGGCATCCTTCCCGGTAACGAGGGTCGCGAGTACGTCCTTCGCCGTCTGCTCCGCCGTGCCGTGTTCCACGGTCGCCTGCTGGGCATCGAGGGCGCCTTCCTGACCAAGTTCATCGACGAGGTCAACGCTCAGATGGGCGAGGCCTACCCCGAGTTGCTCAAGAACGTTGCGCTCGTCAAGGGCATCGTCGCCTCTGAGGAGGAGCGCTTTTCCACGACGCTCGACAACGGCCGCGTTTACCTGGACGAGGCCTTGGCCGCGCTCGCCGATGGCGCTGTCCTTCCGGGCGATGTTGCCTTTAAGCTGCACGACACCTTTGGTTTCCCCATCGACCTGACCGTCGAGATTGCCGGCACTGCTGGCCATGACGTCGACATGGACGGTTTCACCGCCTGCATGGAGGACCAGAAGGCCCGCGCTCGCGCCAGTGCTAAGGGTGACGCCTGGGGCAGCTTTAACGACGTGTGGGTCGAGCTTTCGGACAAGGTCGCTGCGACCGAGTTCGACGGCTATGACAACGATGTGATCGAGGGCGCCAAGGTTGTCGCCATCGTGCGCAACGGCGTGTCCGTCGAGTCCGCTGCCGCGGGCGAGGATGTCGAGGTCGTGCTCGACCGTACCCCGTTCTATGCCGAGATGGGCGGCCAGCAGGGCGACGCCGGCGAGCTTTCCGCCGAGGGCGTTTCGCTGACCGTTTCCGATACCAAGAACCACAACGGCCTGTATGCCCACGTTGCGCACGTCGCCGAGGGCACGCTGACCGTCGGTGCTACCGTGACCACCGCGCTCGACGCCGAGCGCCGTGGCTTCCTGCGCCGCAACCACACCGCCACCCACCTGCTTGACGCCGCCCTTAAGCAGGTCCTGGGCGAGCATGTCTCCCAGGCCGGCTCGCTGGTGACGCCCGAGCACCTTCGCTTTGCCTTCACGCACTTCGAGGCCCTTTCCTCCGAGCAGCTCAAGGCTGTAG
>DXLR01000051.1:0-1134 GCA_019414625.1 Collinsella sp. | reverse complement strand
AATCAGCGGCGCTTCCGGAAAGATTGTTCATCCGGAACGAGACCGTCGTGTTGGGATGAACATTTTCGACCGTCACAGTATTGCGCCAGCTCGCGACCGTACCTTCGCCGCCGGCCTGCTCAAACTGTTCCTGTGTCAGTACGTTCCGCGCAGCCTTATCGAGATCGACCTCTCGGTACGGCATTTCGGGCAGATAGACGAAGCGATCTTGTAATCTGAGCAGCTCCAGATAGCCCGTCGGGCAGTAGAGCGCGTTGCCGCTGTTTCCGGCATACATACCGATAGCCATGTTATTGTAGCCATATTTGTTGGAGACGTCCATGGTGAATACCGTCTCGCCGGTGGCAAAGTCCAGAATAATGTACTGCCACATGCCGCTTTCCAGATTCTGCACATAGCCGTAAATATAGCCGGTTGCGGTGGAGAGCTTCATAATCGACGTGTCGCTCAGGTCATTACGGCACCAGACGCTTTTTATTTCATAGCCGGAATCGGTTTTGACCGTATCGACACGTTCGACGCCGGGCGCGATCATGCAGTTGCCCTTCGTCAGCCAGTTCATGTCATAGATGTTGGCGTAGCTCTGGATGGAAGAGTCACTGTTGGGATCAGCAAGGCCTGCGCTGCCTGCGCCGAACCAGTTGCAGACAATCGTGCTGACGGTGCCCTCACTGTCGTCATAGACGATGGCAGAGTTTTCAATCGCCACCTGATAGCCCTCGGGCAGATCATCAAGCACCGGCATGCTTGCAACGATCTCACCGGTCTTCATATCGAGCGCCAGCAGCTTGACTGGATCCGCGTTGTCGGTGAACATCACAAGATCCGGCGTCAGCGACGGGGAGCAGCCGCCGCCCCAGGCAAGACCGCCGCCGGTGGTCTTGTCGTTTTCGCCGCTGACCTTCGCGCCGACACTCTCATACGGTGTGCACCAGACAGCCTCGACACCGTTATTGGCACGCAGCAGGTAGCAGTTCTGGTTTGTCAGGATGACCGCGCCGTCCTTGGAGGCGGCAATCCCGTTTTCTGCGCCCTCGCCGAGCGCCAGCCCGTAGACGAAGACGGCCTTCGAAAGGTCGGCCTGCTCTCCGTTCAGGATCGCCTCGATCGCCGAGTGGGCGATGTAGCCGAGCA
>DXLR01000050.1:0-22152 GCA_019414625.1 Collinsella sp. | reverse complement strand
CGCGCATAAAGAAAGCCTCCCATTTCTCATGTCCAAGAAATGGGAGGCAGTTCAACCCAGGGAAACGGGCCTCTTTACTTGTAAAAACAAATGGTAATGCCGCCGTCTCTTGAACCACGCAGCCATCAATGCCCAGACAACACTAGCAAGCCGCGTTCCTTAAGGGATAGATTTAATGGCTGTTAATCAAGGGGTATACGCGCACGCCCGATCAATGGCGGGCAAACCGCCTGATATACTTACATTAGTGCTACCAAGTTAGTCGCCGACCCTTGAAATGAGGTGCCGAGATGAACGACATTCTCGCAAGAAGAGCAAGACGAGCAACTGCGGGCATAGCCCTTTCCGCGGCACTTGTCGCGGGAATCGCCCCCGTAACGGCGATCGCGGCAGAAACCAGTTCCCCCACCGGTGCGGCCGTTTCGCAGACGAGCGCCGCCAACGGCAATTCGGGCGCCCCGCAGACAGAAGACGCGGCCGCCGCAAAAGAAAAAGCGTATGCAGCCATGCAGGAAGCGCTCAAAAACCTCGAGGCCGCAAAAAACGCCGCAAGCCCCGAGAAACTTGCGGCAATCGATGATGACATTGCCGCTTTTCAAGAGATCTACGACATGGTGGCGGCGGAAGCCGCCAAACGGAGGGAACGCCTTCCCGCCATGCAAGCGAACGTCGATGCAGCCCAA
The DNA here is from genome assembly GCA_019414625.1 of Collinsella sp. Lineage (GTDB taxonomy): Bacteria > Actinomycetota > Coriobacteriia > Coriobacteriales > Coriobacteriaceae > Collinsella. The sequence goes on along the minus strand of DXLR01000050.1, from coordinate 21,469 downwards.
GCCGAATGCGATAAGGCCCACAACCGGACAAGAGCCCTTGAGGCAGAATTAAATAAAATCGACTACACGACTCCTGCCGAAACTATTCGGCAGTTGCAAGAGGCGATCACAGAGGCAATAATGCAAGAAAATTCCTGTGAAGATAAGCTTGAGCACTGCCGAATGCGCCTCGAAAGTCATAAAAGCCTGATTTATTTCTTTGAAAGCGAAGTGGAGTTTAATAAAACCCATCTCGACGGAGAAACAGCCAAGCGGGATGCGCTCCTCGACGATTTGAAAAGAGCGCAAACGGCCTATGACGACGCCTGCAAGGCATACGAAGAGGCAAAGGCCGCGGCGGACAAGACCGCCTCGCCCGAGATAACGCAACCGACCGAGACGACGCCTCCCTCCAACTCGACGCAACCGACCGAGACGACGCAGCCCACCGGCTCGCCCGCGACCGGCAAATACGCTCCATCGAGCTCCACCAAGCAAGCAGATACGACCGCCGGCAAGCTCGCGAACACGGGAGATGCAGCGCCGAGTGCAATCGCACTCGCGGCAATCGCCGCCGCAGGCCTCGGAATAACCGCCACAGCCACACGCCGCATCAGGAACTCAAAATAGCCGCCAGCGGTTATTGTCTTCGCCAATCCACAAGCCCAGAGACAAAAAGAGGCCTGTTTCCCCACCTAGGGAAACGGGCCTCTTTAACTACAAAAATTCAAGCAACAGCACCGCCGCCTCTTGAACCACGTAGCCATCAATGCCCAAACAACGCCAACGAGCAGCAAAAGACACGGGATTAAATTATTCAGATAAATGTGACCCTTCAGGTGGTTTTGGTCGGCTACCCGCGAGTGCCGGCAGGGCGCTTGGTAGTCGAGCGATCCCGCAGGCAAAGCCGAGGACCAGCGAGACACCAAGCGCCCTGCCGGCACTCGCGGGTAGCCGCGGCACCAAAAAGCGCCTGCGCACTCGATGGATTCGGATGCCCGACAGAGGCTCCTTATGGCTGCTTCCTTCCGGACCTGACCAGATTCGGAACATGTCGTCATCCGAACCCATCGAACGCGCTAGGCGCTCGGTATATCTTACCCGCTCCCGCCCGATGGGGCAAGACAGCTAATTTGGGACGGGGCTTTTTTGACTACTTTTTGACTGGTGGGGCATCAGGGTGGCGAAAGTAGTCAAGGAGGCCCCGTCCTAAATAGACTGATCTGGTGCTGTGCCACGAAAAGGGCCCATCTACTACGTTTAGGTCGCAGGGGTCGACCATAGCCGACTTTTTCGAAAATCGGCAAGCTTTCTACCTGCGGTTTTGTTTTTGCAAATTCCGGGATGGTCGAGGGTGGCCGGCTTAACGTAGTAGATGGTCGCATTTCGTGGCAAACGGTCCGACCCAAGACCCAAGGCAGCCAACCTCGAATGGCCATTCTCAAAGTTGCGGTGGAATACGGACTGAATTGGCCCCTTAAAGGCAAAAACACTCCGTATTCCACCGCAACTTATAGGGAGATAGGCCTTAGAGGCGAGCGAGGTCATAGGCTTGTGCGGCTGACTCGCCGGCGCAGATAAGGTTGGCTGTGGCTTCTTGCGGATCGAGTGCCCGCTCCAGGTCCACGGGCTTGCGACAGATCGGCAGGACAAGGTCGATGCCCTGCTCGTACACCGCATCCAGGTTGTCGGCACGACCGCCCACGACGGCAACAACCGGCTTGCCATATCGCTTGGCACGGCGGGCCACGCCCACCGGCGCCTTGCCGGCGGCGGATTGCTCGTCCATATTGCCCTCGCCCGTTATGACCAGGTCGACATCGCGTACACGCTCGTCAAACCCCACGAGATCGAGCACTGTCTCCACGCCCGAACGCAACTCGGCACCGAGCGCCAGCAGCGCGGCGCCCAGGCCGCCGGCGGCACCGGCACCGGGCACGCCGAGCACCGAGTCGAACGTCCGTGCACCCTCGGGCACGCGCAGCAGCCCCTGGGCCCGAGCCTCGACAATTGCCGTATCGAGCAGACGACCGTAGCCGACCATCCAACTGTCGCACCTGCTCAGCGCCTCGGCGTCACCCGTCGGCAAGCCTTTCTGCCCACCAAACACCGCCAATGCGCCCCGACGCCCCACGAGCGGATTCTCGACATCCGAAAGCACAACGATACGAGCGTCATCCAAAGCCTGAAGCGCTGGCGCCAAATCAACGCTCGCCACCTGCTCAAGGCCTGCAAGACCGGGGGCGATATCGCAGCCCCGATCATCGACCACACGCGCGCCCAGCGCCTGCAGCATGCCGGCGCCACCGTCGTTGGTGGCACTGCCGCCCAGACCAATATAGATAGTCTTTGCCCCAGCACGGACTGCGCGAAGCATGAGCTCGCCCACGCCATAGGTCGAAGCCGCCAACGCCGCCGACTCCGTACAGGGCGAATACCCAATACCCGCCGCCTCGGCCATCTCAATAACAGCCGACTCGCGCCCGCCGTCAACCAGTAACCGTGCGGGCACACGATCGCCCAAGGGGCCCGCAACCTCGCAGGTCGCAAGTTCACCACCGCACGCGGCAACGGCATCGAGCGTCCCCTCGCCACCATCTGCCAGCAGCAATGTGCACACCTCGGCATCGGGCCAAACGCGGCGCACGCCTTCGGCAACGGCCTCCTCTGCCCGCGCACTCGACACGCTACCCTTAAAGGAGTCGATCGCCAGCAGCACACGGCGGGGCCGGCGGCACGCAGGACCAAAGTCAACCGCCGTGTCAGTATCCTCACCGGCACCTGCAAGTGCTGCGGCGTGAGCGGCGTGTGCTTCAAGATCGGCCCCACAACCGCAGCCAGCACCATCGGTGCCACGCAGCCTACTAAAATAGCTGCTCAACACCTCACGACACTCGTCTGCCAGCACGCCGGCGGTCACGTTAAACCGATGATTCAGGCGCGAATCGGCATTCAGGTCATACAGCGAACCCAGAGCGCCCGCCTTGGCATCAGCCGCGCCATACACGCAGCGTCCTACGCGCGCGTTAACCATAAGCCCCGCACACATGCAGCAGGGCTCGAGCGTCACGTAGACCGTGCAATCGGAAAGGCGCCAGCGACCGAGCGACCGAGCGGCAGCGCACAGGGCCGCGAACTCTGCATGCGCCGAAGGGTCCTGATCGAGCTCGCGACGATTATGCGCCCGCGCGACAATCTCACCCGCGCGCACCACCACAGCGCCAATGGGCACCTCGCCCACCGCCGCGGCGGCTCGCGCCTCCGCCAACGCCTCGCGCATGAACTTCTCGTCGATTTCGGTGATCGTCATCGTTCGCCTTCCCTGTTGCAAATTCAAAACGATGCTATCATTACGACTCACGGAGAGATGGCAGAGCGGTTGAATGCGGCGGTCTTGAAAACCGTTGAGCGCGAGAGCGTTCCGGGGGTTCGAATCCCCCTCTCTCCGCCACTTTTAGTGATGCACCGGTGTCATGGTCCGCTCAAACAGTGCATCGACCACGTCGGCTATCTCAGGTCGACGTTCAAGATCGTGGCCCGATTCCCACCATATCGTGAAAAGTCGAATAATACCGCCGGCGATAAACTCAGACGTCGTCTCGAGCGACACGGGGGCCAGGGCATTCTCGGCAAGCACGTTCATCACACGCTCGCGGATGGAGCGGGCAATGCGGTCGCAAATAACGTTGGTCAGCATGCCCGACATGCTGCTTGCCAAAATGTTATCCATGAGCTGCTCATGGGCCAGAATCAGGTCCATGGCATCGTCCAAAATCGCGTGCCGGAGCGCGCGCACGTCCTCGGCAGACACTGTGCCGGCCTCATCGGGCTGTTTTTGCGGCAAGCCGGACATGAGCTCATCGATATAAAAGGCAAAGTAATCGTTCTTGTCGCGAAAGTGCTTGTAGAACGTCGTGCGGCGAATCATAGCGCGGTCGCACAGCATGGCAACCGTCAGGTCCTCAAAACGATGCTCCTCGAGAAGCTCGGTGAAAGCATCGAACAGGGCACGGTAGGTTTTCTTAATGCGAAGGTCCACTGGTATCGCCATCCTCAGGGCAAAGACAACACTCGTCAATCTGTCGCATATCTTACACCTGTACCTCGCGCGTTTTACCCCGGTGTCGACCCCGCCGAAAACATAACGCTTACCGGAAAGTTCGGCACGGCAAAACGTTGCGGGTATACTAGTAGCGTTATACCAACGGCAGCTGGCGCATGCCGCCGCGGCCATTCGAAACGGAGACATCATGATTACCGTCATCATCGGCATCGTTGTTGTCATTGTGATTGTCTGCGCCATCGCCGGCATCTACAACAACATGGTCACCAAGCGTAACCGCATCGATAACGCCTGGCAGAACATCGATACGCAGCTGCAGCGCCGCAACGACCTGATCCCCAACCTGGTCGAGACCGTCAAGGGCTACGCCAAGCACGAGCAAGAGACGCTCTCCGCCGTGATCAGCGCGCGTAACACCGCCGTCAAGGCCACCACGCCCGAGGCCAAGATGGAAGCCGACAACGTGCTGACCGGTGCGCTGCGCCAGCTCTTTGCCGTAGCCGAGGCCTATCCCGATCTTAAGGCAAACACCAACTTTACGCAGCTGCAGGCATCACTCGAGGATACCGAGAACAAGATTAGCTATGCACGCCAGAGCTACAACGATTGCGTGCTCAGCTACAACAACGCCATTCAGACGTTCCCGGCTGTCATCTTTGCCGGCATCTTCCAGTTTAAGGAACGCCAGGGCTTCGAGGCCGCCGAAGCAGCCCGCCAGGCCCCGACCGTCAAGTTCTAGTAGTTTGACAGCGCATCCTTAATCGTCCAAATGTATAAACCGCCCCGTCGAATGCATACTTCGACGGGGCGGTTTCCTTTTTCGCGAAGGTCCCCCTCTAAGCGCCGTGCATTTTTAGGAGTATTCAACATAACCAAGGGCTTCGGGCGCTACGATAAATGCCAAAGACCGCGAATATCCCTGCAAATCAAACGCTGTCAGCCCATAACCCCGCCCATCATTCGTAGAAAACATCGAGAAATCCCGATTTTTTGCCCGAGGTCGGTATGCAGGGGCCTTCGGTTGCAGAATACTCGCAAAAATGCACGTCGCCATCACCCCCACATGGCGCGAACCAAAACAAAAGCGCGGCCTTCCTTTCCGGTGCACTCCGCAGGACGAAAGAACCTCCGCCGCACGAAGTGCGCAGCGGAGGTTCTTTCATGTCCGAGGACGCGCCGGAAAGGAAGGCCGCCCTCGGGCCGGACAGCTAAGACAGCTTACGCGACGGTGTAAACCCAGTTGTGCTTATCCTCGACAGCACCAGACTGGATGCCCGTCAGGGTCTCGCGGAGCTTCTTCATCACAGGGCCGATCTCGGTGTAGCCAGCCGGGAAGGTCACGGTCTCGTCGGCGCCGTAAACCTTGTTGTCGATCTCGCCAACCGGAGAGATGACGGCAGCGGTGCCGCACAGGCCGCACTCGACAAAGGTACCGGCCTTGACCTCAGCCCACTCGACGGGACGCTGGTCGACGGTCATGCCCAAATCCTCGGCAACCTGAACGAGCGAGCGACGGGTGATGGAGGGCAGGATGGAGTCGGTGTGCGACTGAGGAACGACGAGGGTGCCGTCCTCCTTCACGAACAGAACGTTCGCGCCGCCGGTCTCCTCGACATAGGTGCGGGACTCAGAGTCGAGATACAGGTTCTCGGCATAGCCCTCGCGATGGGCCTCCATCGTGGGCTTGAGGGACATGGCGTAGTTCAGGCCGGCCTTGATGTTGCCGGTGCCGTGCGGTGCGGCGCGGTCGTACTCGGAAACGCGCAGCTTGACGGGCTTGAGGCCACCCTTAAAGTACGGACCGACCGGGGTCACGAGAATGCGGAACGTGTACTCAGGAGCGGGAGCCACGCCGATCACGTCACCGGAGCCGATCATAAACGGACGCACGTACAGGGTCGCGCCGGAACCGAAGGGCGGAACCCAGGCGGCGTTGGCAGAAACGACCTGCTTGACGGCCTCAACGAACTTGTCCTTGGGGAACGGGGGCATCTCGAGGCGCTGCGCAGAGTTGTACATGCGCTCGGCGTTCATGTCGGGACGGAAGCAGACGATGCTGCCGTCCTCGGCGGTGTAAGCCTTCAGGCCCTCAAAGACCTCCTGGCAGTAATGGAAGATGCCGCCGCACTCGGAGACATGCAGGGTGTGGTCGGTGGTCAGGCCACCCTCGTCCCACTCGCCGTCCTTCCAATGGGCCTCGTAGCTGTAATCGGTCTTCATGTAGCCAAAGCCGAGGCTACCCCAATCGATATCCTTCTTCTCGACAGTCATATGTCGCTCCTTACATACACGGTTGCATACTCGCGAACCCGCACGCAAGGACCGAAGCCGGCCGCGTCGCAACGTCGCATACCCGGAGCGTAGAGCCGGGCAGGACACGCGGGCAGCATCAAAGCCGATGGCGCGTCGATTCGCATGCAGGTGATTGTACTCCCCGCACGCCTTGGATAAAACGCTTTTCTTTAACTAAGTAAAGTATTTTCATTTGGCCCTGATTTGACCGAAACCAAAGAGGCCCGCCATCGAATCCGATGACGGGCCTTGGAATTAACGTCCGAAAACAAGCTCGGACTAGGCGTTCTTTTTACCGAGCTTTGCCTTAACCAAACCGACCACGGTCGGAATGATCGACACGGCGACGATGCCTACGATCAGCAGCTCAAAGTGCTCCTGCACAAACGGAATGCCACCAAAGAAGTAGCCCAGCAGCGTAAAGACCGTCGACCAGGTAATGCCACCCAGCACGTTAAAGATAACGAAGTTACGCCAGTGCATACCGCCCATGCCGGCGATAAAAGGCACAAAGGTGCGGATGAACGGGAAGAAGCGACCGAGGAAGATGGCCAGATGGCCCCACTTATCCAGGAAATCCTCGGACTTTTTGATGCGCTCGGGCGTCATGGCCTTTACCTTGCCCGAGGCGATGATCTTTTTGCCAAAGAAGTGGCCGATCATAAAGTTGCACTGATCGCCCAGGATGGCTGCGGCCCATGCGGTGGCCAGAAGCGCCACGATGTTAAAGCCGCCGTTGTGGGCGAAGAAACCCGAGGCGAACAGCAGCGAATCACCGGGAAGGAACGGGAAGAACACCACGCCCGTCTCGATAAAGATGATCAGGAACACGCAGCCGTAGGCCATAAGCGGGCCGGCGGCGATCCAACTGGCGATCGCGGTGCGCGGGTCTTTGAGCAGCTCGGCGATAAAATTGATGAAACCCATGAAGTAAAACCTCTCAGTTGTGGGCGCGGATACGTCCAAGTTGACCAGTATACGGTTGCAGCGCGGCCATGCACACGAGCGCACAAAAGCATGACTCCATTACCAGCAAGTATGCATAACTGACACCTGTCACGCTAAGCCGTGAAAGATTGCTCTTCCTAATCCCTAGCGAATCGCTATACTTTATTGAATCGCATTGCCATGGCGCTAAGGGAGGGCGGCCGGTGAGCTTTATCAATACCATTCGCGAGGACATCAAGACCGTCCAGGCGCAGGACCCCGCCGCGCAAAACGGCCTGGTCATTTTCCTTTCGTACCCCGGTCTTCACGCCAAGTGGAATCATGTGCCCGAGCACTGGCTCTGGGAGCACGGTCATCGATCGCTCGCCCGCGTGCTCTCGCAAATCACCCGCCACATCACCGGCGTCGAGATTCATCCCGCTGCACAGATCGGCAAACATTTCTTTATCGACCACGCCATGGGCGTCGTCATCGGCGAGACCACCATCGTGGGCGACAACTGTGTGCTCTACCAGGGCGTCACACTCGGCGGCACCGGCAACGAGACCGGCAAACGCCACCCCACCCTGGGCAACAATGTCACCGTGGGCACGGGCGCCAAGGTGCTTGGCAACATCCGCATCGGCAACAACGTCAAGATCGGCGGCAACTCGGTTGTCGTCAAGGACGTGCCCGACAACTGTACCGTCGTGGGCGTGCCCGGGCGCATCATCAAGCGCAACGGCTGCCGTGTGTTCGAGGAGAGTTTCGACGCCAAGCAGCATCGCGAGTACATGCCCGATGACGCCGCCGAGCAGAGTGCCCTCAACCGCCAGGGCATCACCGAGAATGCCCGCCGCGTCAAAGAACTCGAGCGAGAGGTGGCCGAGCTCAAGGCCCTCGTCGCCAAGCTCATGGACGAACGTTAGGAACGCAAGCGGCACAAAACAATATCGGCACCGACGCAAAAGGCGCGCCAGGGAATCAATCCCCGGCGCGCCATTCCTTTTGATGTGACATGCGGGACTGTCCCTTTGTCACATTATGCGAACTGACTCAGATAGAGGTCGGCGTAAGCACCCTCGGCAGCCAGCAGTTCCTTATGCGTGCCTTGCTCGATAATGTTGCCGTGGTCCATGACCAAGATCAGGTCGGCGTCCACGATCGTCGACAGGCGATGCGCGATCACAAAGCTCGTGCGGCCGCGCATGAGCGCGTCCATGGCGCGGCCGATGGCAAGCTCGGTGCGCGTATCCACGCTCGACGTCGCCTCGTCCAGGATGAGAATCGCCGGGTTGTTGAGCAGCACGCGTGCGATGGTTAGCAGCTGACGCTGGCCCTGGCTGATGCTTTCGGCATCGTTGGCTACGCGCGTGTCGTAGCCCTGAGGCATGGTGCGCACAAAGAAGTCGACCTGGGCGGCGCGAGCGGCCGCAACAATCTCCTCGCGCGTTGCCTCGGGGCAGCCGTAGGCGATGTTCTCGGCAATCGTGCCGTCGAACAGCCAGGCATCCTGTAGCACCATGCCAAACTGCTGCCGTAGCTCGCCGCGATCCATGAGGCGCGTATCCACACCGTCAAGCGTAATGCGGCCGCCGTCGATCTCGTAAAAGCGCATGAGCAGGTTGATGAGCGTCGTCTTGCCTGCGCCCGTGGTTCCCACCACGGCAATCTTCTGGCCCGGCTCGGCGGTAAACGACACGTCGCGCATGAGCGGCTTGTCGGGCGAATAACCAAAGCGCACGTGCTCAAAGGAGACGCGGCCCTCCACGCGACCCGGCAGCTTGGCGGCCTCGCCCGGCTGCGGATCGGCCTCCATCTCGGGCTCATCGAGCAGGTCGAACACGCGCTCCGCACTCGCCAGCGCGCTCTGCAGCGAGTTAAAGGTAAACGACAACTGCGTCATGGGTTCGGACGCCTCGTAGATAAACTGGAAGAACGCCTGGAACACGCCGACGGTCATATGCCCGGCAACCAGCATGCTGCAGCCCACCAGCGCAATCACGATCTGCGCCAAACGGCCGATAAAGCGCACCGCAGGGCCGACGGCGTTAATCATAAAGTCGGCCTTGGTGCTCACGCGCGCCAGCTCCTTCGAAGCCTCGTGTACCTCGGCAGAGCTCTGGCGCTCGCGGTTAAACGCACGGATCACCAGACGGCCCGAGTAGCCTTCCTCGACCGCGCTCGTAATCTTGGACACCCACTCCTGGCGCTCGCCCGTCACATCGTGCGTGCGGCGCGACACGACCTTCGTCACCAGCAGCGAAAGCGCCGTAAAGAACAAAAAGACGAGCGTGAGCGGCACGCTAAACACGAACATCACGCTCACGGCGCCCACCACGGTACCGATCGACACCAGCAACTGCAGCAGTCCGCGCTGCATGCTCTCGGACATCTTGTCCAAGTCGTTGGTCGCACGGCTGACGACCTCGCCGGGACGATGCGCGTCAAAGTAGGCAAGCGGCAGACGGTTGAGCTTTTGTGCGATGCGGTTGCGTAGACGCAGGTTGAGACGCTCGGCAACGCTCGACATCAAAAAGCTCTGGAGTGCGTAGAACGAGGCGGCGGCGGTCCAGATCATAAAGTAGATGAAGATGGTCCTGCCGCAGTTCTCCCAGGTAATGCTGAAGGTAGTGTTGTTGGCAAACGCCACCTTCATGTGCCCCCACAGTTCATCGATCACGCGGGCGCTGTAGGCCGGCGCCGCGGTGTTAAAGATGGCATAGAACACGATGCTCGCGAACACGATATAGAAACGCCAATGGTCGCCGGCGGCCTCGCTCCACAGGCGGCGCACCGTCGCCCAGGTGTCGCGGGGCGTCTCGTCCTCGTCCTCGTCGTCAACGTCGCGCATGCGCTCTGCCTCGGCGCGGGCGCGCTCGTCCTCGGCGCGCTCGTTTTCCTCGTAGAGCGCCTGGCGGCGAGCCTCGCGCTCCGCCGCCTTGGCGGCTTCGTCCAGGCCGGGCGTGGCGCCCGCCTCCTCGACTGTCTCTGCAACCGCGGCGTCATCGGTGATGCCCTGCTTCTTGAGCTCCTCGGTCATGCTACTCACCTCCCTTCATCTGCGATTCCGCGATAGCGCGGTACACCTCGCAGGTTTCCATGAGCTCGTCGTGCGTGCCCAGGCCCACGATCTCGCCGTCCTTGAGCACCACGATCTGATCGGCATGCAAAATAGTCGAGATGCGCTGGGCGATGATGAGCACCGCGGCATCGCACGTCTCGTCCTGCAGCGCATGGCGCAGTGCCGCATCGGTCTTAAAGTCCAGGGCCGAAAAACTGTCGTCGAAGATATACAGGTCGGCGCGCTTCATGAGTGCGCGGGCGATTGCCAAACGCTGGCGCTGGCCGCCCGAAAAGTTCGTACCGCCCTGCGCCACCGGAGTGTCGAGCCCCTGCGGTTGATCGAGTACAAAGGTGCTCTGGGCAACCTGGAGCGCATGGAGCATGTCAGCCTCGGTCGCACCCTCGTTACCAAAGCGCAGGTTGCTCGCCACGGTACCCGAGAACAGCCATGCCTTCTGCGGCACATAGGCGATACGCCCGCGGATGTCGTCTTGCGAAAGGTCGCGCAGGTCGACGCCGTTCAGGCGAATGGCGCCCTTCGTGGCATCGTGGAAGCGAAGCAAGAGCTTGGCCACCGTTGACTTGCCCGAGCCCGTTGAGCCCACGATCGCGGTCGTCTGTCCACGGCGGCAGGCAAAACTCAGGTTGCACAGGGTGTCCTCGTCGGCATCGTCAAAACGGAACGACATGTGGTCGAACACGGCCACCGCGTCGGCGCCGTCTGCGGACTCAGGCGCCCCGTCGCCCAGCGTAGCCTTGCCGTCCACAATGCTCGGCTCGATTTCGAGCACCTGCTGCGCGCGGTTGAGACACGCCGCGGCGCGCGGGAGCGTCAGCACCACCATCTGCGCCATCATCACAAAGAACAGGATCAGGATCGCGTACTCCAGCACGGCCGAGATGCTGCCGATTTGCATGGCATGGACGCCCACGCGGTTGCCGCCCACCCACAGCACCGCCACCTCGGCGATGTTCATCAAAAAGAAGCTGGAGCTGTCGAGACCCACAAACAGGTGGTTGACCTTGATGGCATTGGCCGCGTAATCGCTAAACACCTCGTCCAGGCGCTGCTCCTCGTGGCGCTCCTTGTTAAATGCGCGGATGACGCGCACGCCCACGATGTTCTCGCGCAGCACCACGTTCATGCGGTCGATAAAGCTCTGCAGGCGCATAAAGATCGGCGCGGCGTTGGCAACGGTAAAGACCGCCGCCACCAGCACGATCGCAACGACCACGCCCAGCAGCGTGCCCATGGCAGGATCGATAAACCAGGCAAAGATGATGCCCGCCACGGCCAAGAACGGTACCGGCAGCACCAGCTGAATCGTCTGCAGGATCGCTTGCTGGATCACGTTGATGTCGTTGAGCGAGCGCGTGATCATCGAACCCGTGCCAAAGCGCTCAAAGTCGCTGGCGGACAGCTCGAGCGATTTGTCGTACACGGCGTTGCGGATATCGCAGGCCACGTTGGCCGCCAGGCGGGCCGAAAGATAACAGCCCAGCACCGCACCACCGCTGGCCATGCCGGTCGCGATAAACATGTACAGGCCGTTGCGCAGGATGTAGTCGACATCACCCGTCGTGATACCGGTATTGACCATATTCGCCAACATTGTAGGCACCAACAGCGTGCCGACGTTATCTATCAGCAGCACAAACATCGTCACCGCAATCAGCCCGCGATACGGCCTCATAAACCTCATTAAGAGTCGCATGTCTCCCCCTCGCCCTTATCGTCAGCCTCGTTCTCGGCGGCAACTTGCCGTTTAAATGCCTCGCACTCTTCGTTAAGAACATGGGAGAACTTACCGACCAAGCGCATGATCTCGCGCTGTTCCCACGGCTCGAGCGCCTCGAATGCCTGCTGCTCGGCCTTTTGCGCCGGCAACGCGTAGCGCTTGGCAAACTGCATACCTTCTGCGGTCAGTCGCACAACCTTGTTCTTACGACTGCCCTCGGCAAACTCCAACGTCGCAAGCCCTCGCGCCCTAAGCGTCTTGATTGCCGAATTGATGGTCTGCTTGCTATAGAACCATTCGCTTGTCAGACGACTCACGGCGATGCTGCCGTCCGCCGTGCTGGTGTCGACGAGCATCCAATAGGCGCAATCCGAAAGACCGCAGGTGCGCGAGAACTCCGAATAGATATGGTCGAGTCCATTGAGCATCCGGTCGAAATCGACCAGCGTAACCGCACTATTCATCTATCCCACCATTCGATTGTCCGAGTTTTGACCAATTTACATCTCTACATTAGTCCGAGTTTTGACTATCGTCAATAAGCTCGTTATATATGGTCAGCTCTACATAGGCATGTCGACAAAAAAGACCGCCGGCGCGGGGGCGGCGCCGGCGGTTGCGAGAGAATATCGATTGTTGGCTGTTACGCAGCGACGGCCTCATAGACCGTAGCGCCCGAGAAGCTGTCATGCAGGCTCTTGCCGGCAATCCACGGCAGCTCGACGACCTCGCAGACCGTATTGACCAGCTCGGAGCAGTCAGTAAAGTGGCCCTTGTCGTTGAGGGCCTCGCAATCCTGAACACGCCAATAGCCATCGGTGTGCGTGATGTAGTACTCGTGATCATCAATCGTCACAAAAGCGCGCGTCTTGGAACGCAGCAGCTTCAGAAATCCTTCGAAGTCGGTCTCGACGACATCTCCAGCCTGGAACATGATAGTTACCTCCTGGCCCGGCGCCACCACGGCGCATTGATAAACGTTGGTACTCCTTTAGTAAAACCTTTATCAGAGGTTATACGTTCGTCATTTAGGCAAGTGGTAAAAAACCGCAGGGTAGACGGGATAAAACGTTTAACCATCCCATTTGTTTGTCACATTCTGAAGGTACTTTTATGCAAACCTACTTTCCCAATTGGAATCTATCCTTTTGGCCGGGCAATTGACCGTCTATCGTTTGAGCCCGACGGGTATGAACGGGGCATCTGCAACGCCACCGCAAGGAGACACCATGGAGACTATCGAAGCACTCATCCATCGCCGCAGCTGCCGCAAATACAGCGATCGTCCCGTCGAGGCCGAAAAGCTTGCACGTATTATCGAAGCCGGCCAATATGCACCGAGCGGCATGGGCCGCCAGCCGGTGACGTTTGTCGCCGTCACCGATCCCGCGACCGTCGAGCGTCTCTCGCAGCTTAACGCCCAAGTCATGGGTAGCAACGGCGACCCCTTCTACGGAGCCAAAACGGTTGTGGTGGTACTGGTCGACCGCAACGTGCCCACGCATCTGGAAGACGGCTCGCTCGCCATGGGCAACTTGCTCAACGCCGCCTATGCACTGGGTGTCGATTCATGCTGGATTCACCGCGCGCATGAGGTCTTTGACTCGCCCGAGGGCCTGGAGCTGCTGGCCAGCTGGAGCCTGCCCGCCGACGGCAGCCTGCGCGGTGTCGGTCACTGCATTCTGGGCTATGCCGAGGACACGCTACCCGAGCCCAAACCCCGCCGCGACAACGTCGTCTACGTAAGGTAACCCAAGAGCGTCATAGGGGTAGCTAATTTGGGACGAGGCTATTTTAGCCACCCCACTCGCAACTTATCTTGCCGATGGAGTTGTCGTCGTTTCGTTCGTGCGAGTCGTTTCGGCGCCGTCGCCTTGTTCGTCCTCGTTCTTATGCGCATCGGCGATGGTGGAGGCCGCCGCAACGATACCGCGCTGGGGCGCGACGCCCGTCTGGATCTGAGCACCCTCGACAACTTCTGTGCCTGCATGCGCGAGCTCGGGCGATTTGAACATTGCGTCCAAGTTGGCACCGCCGCCAGCATATCCGAGTGCCGCGAGTGCGATGACGATTATCGCGGCAACGACCACGATCGGCACATATCGATGCCAGCCAGCAGGATTGAGCCCACTGCGGCGAGCCGCACCGCGGCTGATATAGCCCAGCGTTCCGTCGTGCTTGAGCTTAGAGCCCACCACGCGCTTGCGCCCCCGCAGCGACGACTCGGCCTGCATGGCCAAGCGAGCGCTTGCCGAAGGATAGCCGTATTTGGTGCGCTTGAACGAACCGTCGAACCCCGACGCGTGCTTGCCCCACGTCCGGGACGTCGTGCGGCGGTTAACTGGAGCCGCGCTCCGTCTATTCCGGTTTGATTTTGAAGTCTCCGCCATACGCCCCCGCACGCCGTAACGCAATCGAAACATTACTGCTTTGGACTGTAGCACACGCGCCGCACGCGGTCACGGGTGCCTCGCTCAGCGGTCGTCGTCCTTCAGCAAGCGCCACAGAGTCGTGCGGCTTATCCCCAGCACCTCGGCTGCGCGGGTCCGGTTGCCCTGGAGGTAGCCTACGACCAGCCGCGCGATGTCGCGTTCGGTATCGGCCAGTGGACGCAGGATATACAGGTCGCTGTCGAGCGTCGGGGCGCCAAAAGTTGCGGTTTTGATGACATCCTCCTGGGCGAGCACCTCCTCCGCCACCGCGCGCTCCGCCACACCCGACCCTACTAATATATACAGTCGTTCCGATACCTCGCGAAGCTGCAGATAGTTTCGTGGCCAGCGATAGCCGTTGAGCGTCGAGGCGGCCTCCTCGGACATACTCGGAGCGGCAGTTCCAAAGACATCCGACAGATACGACAAATACTGCGCAACCTTTTTCGATGCGCCACCCTGCTCGGCAATCGCAGGCGCCACACTTACTGCGCACGCCAAGCGCTCGGTTACAAAAGCGGCCTGATCGCTTTCGCCACCGCCCGGCATATCGTTTGCCGTCAGAACCACATGGCAACGCGTGGCCAGCGCCGTGTCGGTCATCGTAGAGACAAGCTCGCGCAGACGCTGCGGCGAAAGTGCATGCCAGCCGCCAATACAAAGGGTCAGCCTTGCCTGGAACAGCGGCGATTCCGAGCTTTTGAGCAGATGGCGCCAGCCGCGATCCGTGAGCTCGTCAAGTGCCACGGACACAAAGGGTTCGTCAGCATAAGGCCCATCTAGATAGAGGCGTTTTGCAATCTCTGCCTGGCCAGCACCCAGCTCGCCCTCCAACATGAGGGGCACGCCGCGGGCATAGCTTTCGCAGACGGGACCAGCGACCGCAGCGGCACCTTCGACAATGCCGTACGCGCTTGCCTCGTAGCGCGCCTCGACCTCATCTGCGTTAAGCCACTCAATACCCGCGTGTGCCGCCACACCGTGCACCTCGCGGACCACGACCACCCAAAGCGCACCGTATTCCTTGGCGACCGGACGCACCGTGAGGCTCAAGCGCCCTCCCGCATGCCCCATCACCAGGCGCGCGCCGTTGTCCACGCGTCCCAGGCGCTCGGCGACAAATGCCGCGACATCTTGCTCGAGCGCGGCATCATCCATGGTCGATATCGCCACGTGTCCATGCCCATCGATTGCCAACGCCGAGGCCCCGGCAGCAGCCAAGGCCTCGATCAAGATTTGCAGCTTGGCGTCACTGTTCATATTGCGCCCCGTCCTCGGCGCCACGCCGCCACCGACGGCCGCGCGGGCGAGTGTTTCAAAATTGAACGATATTGCTCACCAAACACTATAGGGCAGAAGCCGCCGTCCTGCGAGTATATGAGTTGCCCCGCATCGCCATCCTGGCGGGGCGATAAGAGCTCTTCGGGACCTATAAACCTGCGGACAAGCCATACCCGCAAGAGCTCCTATCGCTCCACCGCGAGGATGCGCTCGCCAGCACGCAGCACGCAGCACGCAAATAAGCTACTTCTCTACCAGATTCCCAGCACGTGCTGCATTCCCAAACTCATGCACGCAATGCCAATCCAGCAGCAAAAGCCCAATGCGATGGGCTTGCCGCCCTTTTTGACCAGCTCGACGATATCGGTATTAAAGCCAATAGCCGCCATAGCCATCACGATAAAGAACTTCGACAGCTCCTTGATGGGCGCCGTAATGGATGCAGGAAGCTGAAACACCGTGGTGATTACGCTCGCCAGCACAAAGAACAGCACGAACATGGGAAACGCGCGTTTAAACGAGAACGTGCTTTTGGCGTCGCCGCCGGCCTTGCGTGCCAGATGCATCTGCCAGCATGCGAGAACCAACGTAATGGGAATAATGGCCAGCGTCCTGGTGAGCTTGACCACTGTGGCGCTCTCGAGCACATTGGCGCCGGGATGCATACTGTCCCAGGCGCTCGCCGCAGCCGTTACCGACGAGGTGTCGTTGATGGCGGTGCCGGCAAACAAGCCAAAGCCCTCGTTGGTCAGCCCGAGTACGCCGCCGAGCGTCGGAAACACGAGCGCCGCGATAACGTTAAACAGGAAGATGACCGAAATAGCCTGGGCAATCTCGCGATCGTCGGCATCGATGACGGGCGCGGTCGCGGCGATGGCAGAACCGCCGCAAATCGACGAACCCACGCCCACAAGCGTCGCGATCTTGCCCGGCACGTTCATAACGCGGCAGAGCACAAAGGCGATGACAAGCGAGGTCGAAATCGTCGCCACGATAATCGGCAGCGACTGAGCGCCTTTGGACAGAATCTGCGAGAGGTTCATGCCAAAGCCAAGCAGGATTACCGCGTACTGCAAGACTTTTTTAGACGTATAGGTGACACCGGCGGCGAGCTGTTCGCGACGATTCTTGGGAAAGACGAGCGCCAGGACCATGCCAAAGAGGATGGCAAACACCGGCCCGCCGACCACCTCAACCTGTTTGCCGAGCAACGTCGCGGGGATGGCGACGATCAGGCAGAACAATACGCCCTTCCAGCGCTCGCGTACGATATTCGCCAGTTGCATATGGGATTCCTTCTTTCTATTTCACGTTTGCGACGGCTTATGATACGGCAACATTGAGCACAGCCATGCGTAAACACAGACCAAGATGCCGCAATAGTTCTTGGGCAACAGTCGAATTACCCACCGCGGAGAGCCGATTCGCGGCATAATTAACAGCTGACATATCAGTGTGATAGAACGGTTGCGAGGCACTATGGAAGAATCGATGCACGTCGGCGAGCAGGAAACGAGCCTACAGGACCAGTCCTACCACACCATTCGACGCAAAATCGTCTACCTGGACTACAAACCGGGCGAAAAGCTGGGCGTCAAGCAGCTTTGTGACGACCTGGATATGGGGCGCACCCCTGTGCGCGAGGCGCTGGTGCGTCTGGCGCAAGAGGGCCTGGTGCGTACCGTGCCCCAAAGCGGCACCTATGTCTCGCCCATCAACCTCACTCTTGCCGAGAGCGCCTGCTACATTCGCGAGCACCTGGAAAAGCAGGTGATTGTAGAGTGCTGCGCCCGTGCCACCTCGGCAGGCATCGAGCAGCTCGACCGAGCCATCGCGCTGCAGGAAAAGACCATGGCCGAGGAGGATCGCATCGGCTTCTTTTTAAGCGACAACCTCATGCACCGCATGATCTTTAACATCGCGTGCCGCAGCACCGTGTGGTCGTGGCTCGAGGCGACCAATGCCGACCTGGAGCGCTTCCGCTGGCTGCGCGCCGCCACGCAGAGGCTCGACAATCAGGAGATTGTTAACGAGCACAAGAAAATCCGCCGCGCTATCGCCGGTCGCGACCCCATCGAGGCGAGCTTTTTGGTCAGCAAGCACCTGCATATGATGTTCCGCAACCAGACCGAGGTCCTGGACCAATATCCCAAGTACTTCGAGACCAGCAAGCTCCGCTAACCTGCCAAAACCACCACAAAGGGCACCTTTGTGGTGGTTTCTCCGTACAAAAAGGCCCGGCTCCGTCTGATGACGCGGAGCCGGGCCTTGGTCGTTAGAACGGCGGAATATTAGTTATTCCACGGTCACGCTCTTAGCGAGGTTTCGAGGTTGGTCGACGTCGCAGCCGCGCAGGATGGCCACCTCGCGGGCAAGCAACTGCAGCGGGACGCTCGCCGTGATGGGGCTGAACACGTCGCGGACGGCCGGCACACGAATGATGCAGTCGGCAATCTTGTTGATTTCCTCGTCACCCTCGGTGGCAACGACGATAACCTTGGCGCCGCGCGCCTTGCACTCCATGAGGTTCGACACGGTCTTGTCGTAGGTGGCACTCTTGGTGGCCACAGCGATGACAGGGAAGCCCGGGTCGATCAGGGCAATGGGGCCGTGCTTCATCTCGCCGGCGGCGTAGGCCTCGGCATGCAGGTAGCTGACCTCCTTGAGCTTGAGCGCGCCCTCGTAGGAAATAGCGGCACCCATGCCGCGGCCCACGAACAGCGCCGACTGCGCGTCCTTGCACAGCAGGGCGGCCTCATGAACGGCCTCGGTCTGGGTATCCAAAATCCACTGGATCTGCTCGGCCGTATCGGAAAGCTCGCGGAACAGCATGCGCGCCTGCTTGGTGGTCAGACGGTACTTAACTTGCGCCAGCAGCAGAGCCAGCAGCGTAAGGCTCACGACCTGACCGATAAAGCTCTTGGTCGAGGCGACCGCGATCTCCTTGTTGGCCTTGGTGTAGATGACGCCGTCGCTCTCACGCGCCACCGGGCTGCCCACCACGTTGGTGATGCCGAAGACCTTGGCACCCTTGATGCGCGCGTCGCGAATGGCGGCAAGGGTATCGGCCGTCTCGCCCGACTGGGACACGGCAACGACAAGCGTCGTCGGCGTGATGATGGGATTGCGATAGCGGAACTCGCTGGCCGCCTCAACCTCGGTGGGGATGCGAGCCCAGCCCTCAATAAGGTTCTTGGCGATGAGGCCAGCGTGATAGCTAGTGCCGCAAGCGATCACGTAGACACGGTCGATGTCGTTGAGCTCCTCGAGCGAAAGGCCCAGCTCGTCGATATCGAGCTCGCCGGCGGGGGTCATGCGGCCCACCAGGGTATCGCGCACAACGCGAGGCTGCTCGTGGATTTCCTTGAGCATAAAGTCGGGATAACCGCCCTTTTCGGCCATGTCCAGATCCCAATCGATGTGGGTGACCTTGGGCTCGATGACATTGCCGGCCTCGTCGGTATACTCGACGTCCGCAGGCGTGAGCTTGGCAAACTGACCGTCCTCGAGCACCACGACATCGCGGGTGGCGTCGATGAGCGCGATGACATCGGAAGCAACATAGGAGCCGGTTTCGCCCACGCCGACTACGATCGGGGAATCCTTGCGGGCCACGGCGATCACGCCGGGCTCGTCAGCGCACACGGCGGCCAGACCATAGGCACCGACCACGTTGGTGCAAGCCTCGCGCACGGAGGCCATCAGGTCGTGCGTCTCGGCATAAGCCTCTTCGATCAGATGCGCGAAGACCTCGGTATCGGTCTCGCTCTTAAAGTGGTGGCCGCGGCCCTCCAGCTCTTCGCGCAGCTCGGCGAAGTTCTCGATGATGCCGTTGTGGACGATGGCGATACGACCGTCGCAGCTGGTGTGGGGATGGGCATTAACGACGGAGGGCTTGCCGTGGGTGGCCCAACGGGTGTGGCCGATACCGCAGGTAGCGTCGCTGTCGATATTGGAAAGCTCGCTCTCCAAGCCCGCGACCTTGCCCACGCGGCGGATGACGTCGAGGTGAGCCGCGGCGCCCTCGCCCACCTCGAGCGCGACGCCCGAGGAGTCATAGCCGCGATATTCCATACGCTTAAGGCCCGTGACCAGGATGTTCTTTGCAATGTCAGAGCCGGTGTAGCCGACGATTCCGCACATAGGATAAATCCCTTCGTTCGCGTGACTGCAAGACGTCCACGCACAGGGGGCGCTGAGACGTATAACGTTCGAGTATTGTACTCACGCAAGCGCAAGCTGATATACCAGAAGTGGTATCTCAACTTAGATACCACTCGATGCACACATGCCCAAACCACCACGATGGAGACAGGCACCTTTGTGGTGGTTTGGGCTCCAGCGTTTGCCCAGATAAAACCTACCAAAATAAACCTGTCCCTAATTGGCAGGTTTTGACACCCCAGGGGCGGGCGATGCTACAATCTGGCTTGTACTTGAAACGCATCAAAGGGGCCGCTATGGCAAAGGTAAAAATCAGCGACGTCGCGCGCGAGGCAGGGGTCTCGCTGGGCACGGTATCCAACGCGCTCAACCACCCCGAAAAGTTGCGCCCCGAAACCCTTAAGCTCATCAACGAGACCATTAATCGCCTTGGCTACCTGCCCAACCAAAGCGCCCGTCAGCTCGCGGGCGGCGCCACCAAGTCCTTTGGCCTGGTCCTCCCCCGTCTCGACCACGGCTTTTCGCTCCAGATTGCCAGCGGTGCCCACAACGAGGCACGCAAGCACGGCTATGACTTGCTCATCGCCAATGCCGATAACGACGACATTCTCGAGGATCATTACCTGCGCTATTTTATGGGCACGCAGATGTCCGGCGTCATGGTTCAGCCCATGGCGTCCCCCGACTGGCACCCCGCCATGGCCAAGATGCCCGTGCCGATCGTCCATCTGGACGTCCATTGTTCAGAACCCGGTTACTACGTGGCCGCCGACAACGAGGCACAGGGGCGCATTATCGCCGAGCTCGCCATCGCCCGCGGCGCACGCCATATTGTCGTTGTGGGTCGAGCAGCATTTATGCAACTCACCCTGCGCGTCCTTGGCATTCACAAGGCACTTGCCCTGCATCCCGATATCAAAATTGAAGTCATTGACGCCGGAGAGTGGAATACCGCAGCCGACGGCTACAGTATCGGTGCCCAAATCGCTGAGCGCCCCGCGGACGAGCGCCCCGACTTCGTGGTCGGCCTGACCGACGTACTGGCGTCGGGCGTTGTCTCGGCGCTGATAGACAAAGGCATCTCCGTCCCCGAGCAGGTCCGCGTGGCCGGCTGCGACGGCAATCCGCTCGCCTGGAGCGGGTCGGTCCCACTCACCACGGTAGCACCACCGGGCTACGAGATCGGCCGCAAGGGCGTGCAGCTGCTCATGGAACAAATCGAGGATAAACCTGCCGCCAAGACCAAACGAGTCCGCATCGGCTCCGCCGCGCGCACCGTCTCCACGGTCACGGCCACCGAGGACATTAACCGTCAGGAGCTCGTGCGCCCCTTCTTGCTCGAGCGCGTAAGCACCCAAAATGCCAAGCCGCATCCGACGGGCCAACCCATAGTCCCGACAACCGACATCAACCTGGGCGCCTACCTGTAACAAAAAAACGCCGCAACGGAAACAGCCCCGCTGCGGCGTTTTTGAACTGCCTCCCATTTCTTGGACATGAGAAATGGGAGGCTTTCTTTATGCGCG
>DXLR01000005.1:0-25120 GCA_019414625.1 Collinsella sp. | reverse complement strand
CCCCCGCCGTACCGGCCACGACCACGAGCTCGCACGTCTCGCCAGCACGCAGGGCGGCAAGCGCCGCATTCACAACATCGAGCTTTTCCATTGCCGCCTTCTATCCTCTAAAGACATCGGTGAGCATAGCGAGTGCCTCGAGCACGCCGCCGCCGACCGACGTCGCTTTGTCCGAAATGTAGTTGATATAGCTGGCATCGCCGCGTGGATCGACGTCGGCGCATTTAAAGCCCTCAGTCACCTGCACGCCGTTCGCCAAAAGCCCGCGCAGACAGCCATCGATCTGCGTGCACATGGGCGTATCGCCCGCGTAGCCAATCACGTCTCCGGCGCTCACGATGTCGCCGATTGCGCGGTCGGACCGAAACACGCCGGCGGCGGGGCTGTGGATAACACGTTCCTTGCCATAGCCGGCGATAATGCCCGGCACGCCCGTGTTGGGCTGGGGCGAACCTTGGGTAATGACACGGCCGAGAAAATGCCCGCGCATGGTCTCGACCACGGCGTCGCAATCGACCGGCGCGGTAAAGCCCGGCCCCACAGCGATGACGGCAGGCGCCATGTCGCGCGTGGTGCCCAAGTTGCGCTTGGCCAAAATCGCGTCGACCACAGCCGCGGGTTTAAGCTCATCGAGCATCTTGGCCTGAGGGTCCACCACAACGGCGACGTCTCCAGCCTCGGTAATCGCAAGCGCCTCAGCCGGCGTCTGCGCCAAGCGAGCGCGAATGCCCTCGACCTCGACCTCGCCCAGGCGAATGGCCTCGCAAAAACAGATTGTGCGACGGATGCACGTGGGAACCGCGATATCGGCCATAACGACCGACACGCCGGAGCGCACCAAGCGAGCGGCGACGCCCGTGGCGATATCGCCGGCGCCGCGAACATAAACGAGCATTCCCGGGGCACCTCCCTGTGCTACGGTTTGAGCAGAGCAAAAGCGGTTCGACCGCTACTCTGATGATTATTTATTATCACAGTATTATACGGCGGTGAACAGATGGAAACGACGAGCGGAAACCTTGCCTCCGCGCTCAAGATCGAGCCGGGCATTACCGCGAATTATCGGCAGCGGCGGCAAGTCGACGTTGCTGAAGACGCTGGGCCTTGAGCTTATGCGCGCTGGCGGCCGCGTGCTCCTCTGCACCACCACGCATATGTTTCCCGTCGCCGGCGTGCCATGGGACGGGTCGAGCCGTCGCCTGGACGCCGCGCCATGGAAGCCGGGGACCCTGCATGTTCCCGGCTGCACCTGCGAGGCATGCGTGGGACTTGTCCGCGGAGGCATCTGCCAGGCAGGTGTTTTGGACCCGGAGACAGGCAAGCTCTCCGCCCCCGCCGAGCCGCTCGGCGAGCTGGCACGGCGCTTTAACTATGTGTTGGCCGAGGCAGATGGCAGCAAGCGACTCCCGCTCAAGGCGCATGCCGCCTGGGAGCCGGTAATTCCCGCCGCCACGGCAAACGTTGTCTGGGTCGTCGGCGCCTCGGGGCTGGGCAAGCCCGTCGCCGAGGTTGTCCACCGCCCCGAGCTCTTCTGCGAGCGCTGCGGCTGCGAGCCTACCGACATCGCCACGCCCGAGCGCGTCGCCCAGGTGCTCAATGCCGAGATGCAGATGCTGAACCTCAACAATGCCCGTATCATGCTCAACCAAGTCGACACGCTTGCCGACCCAACGATGGCAGATCGCTTCGAGGCAGCCCTCGGCCGCTCCATCGTCGCCACCAGCCTCCAGGGGTAGCTAATTTGGGACGGGGCTCTTTTTGCTACCCCGTCCCAAAAAATCATCTCCCAAATTAGCTACCCCGGCGGTCTTCCCGTTAGCGGGGCACGTAGCGGCCGGGTTGGGCTCCGGTGGGCTCGCCGTCGCGTGCCGCCAGCACGCCGTTCACAAACACGGCCTTGGCGCGGCCATGTGCCTCAAAGCCCTCGAGCGGCGTGTAGTCCACGGCCTGATGCTGCGTCGCGGCGCTGATCGTCCAACGCGCGCACGGATCCCACACGCACACGTCGGCATCGGCGCCCTCGGCAAGACAGCCCTTGCGCGGATACATGCCAAAAACGCGCGCCGGATTCTCGCTCATCAGGCGGCACAGATCCTCGGGGCCCAGCTGTCCCTCAAAGCTCGTAGCGATCGCGACGGGACGATGCTCCACACCGGGCCCGCCGTTGGGAATCGCGCGGAAATCATCGCGTCCTCGGTCCTTTTGCCCGTGCAGGTTAAAGCTGCAATGATCGGTCGCAATAGTATCGATCTCGCCGGCCACAAGCGCCTCGCGCAGCGCGGCACGGTCGCCGGCATGGCGCAGCGGCGGGCTCATCACGTACTTGGCGCCCGCAAAGCCGTCCTCGCCCTGCTCCAGATAGCAGGTGTCGTCGAGCATCAGATACTGAGGGCATGTCTCGACATAGATATTCTTCTGCCCGCGCGCCTTGGCGGCACGGATGACCTCGAGCCCCAGCTTGGTCGAAAGGTGCACCACGTTGACCGGAGCGTCCCCGGCCAAGTGTGCCAGATATAGCAGACGGCTCACTGCCTCGGCCTCGCACACATCCGGACGGCTGAGCGCATGGCCCTCGGGCCCGTGGATACCCTGCTCAAACACGCGCTTCTGCAGCGCGTTGACCAACGTGCCGTTCTCGCAATGCACGCACAGGATACCGCCCACGCGCTTGAGCTCCTCCAGCACCTCGAGCGTCTCGGCATCGTCCAGGCGCAGATGATCGTAGGCAAAGTAGGTCTTGAACGACGACACGCCCGCCTCGCGCATGGCCGAGAGGTCGGCGCGATTGCGCTCGTTCCACTCGGCGAGTGCCATATGAAAGGCGTAGTTGGCCGTGCAGGTTCCATCGGCGCGATGATGCCACTCGGCAAGGGCATCGGGCATGGTCACGCCGCGATCGGCCGTCGCGTAGTCCACAATGGTCGTCGTGCCGCCGCAGGCAGCCGCGCGCGTGCCGGTCTCAAAGCTATCGGCTGTCCAATCCATGCCGGTCCAGCACTGCATGTGCGTGTGCCCATCGATAAAGCCCGGGAACACCCAGCAGCCCGCAGCATCCTCGACGGTATCGCCCTCGGCCGGCTCAATCGCCGCGGCAATCCGCACGATCTTATCGCCATCCATGGCAAGATCGGCGCGGCGAAGCCCCTGGGGCGTCACGAGCGCGCCGTTTTTGATGATGATCATAATTGCTCCTTATTGATTGATGCAGTTGGCCACGCGATCAAAATACGAGCAGGCGGCGATATGCTCCGTTATGCGTCGCTGTCCCTTGACGGTATCGACGTCCCACAGCTCGTAGGCACGCGCCTCGACCAGCACCACGTCGGTACGGTCCTTGAGGATCGAACCGCCGCCGTCCTTACCCTCAAGACACATAAGTGCATCGAACAGTTCCGCCGGAAAGAGCACCGGGCTCGAAGGCTCACCGTTGCACGCAAGACGCACCGGATGCTTGCGGCCACGCTCGTCAAATGCACGAACCATAGCCTCAAAAGAATCCGAACTCACGAGCGGCTGGTCGCCCGGCAAAAAGAGGCAACCTTTCCAGTTGCGTTCGACTCCCCACGAAAGGCCCGCACGGACGCTTTCGCTGCGCAGCTCGCCATCGTGCAGCACGCACGGGCAATGCTTGTCATCACAAATCTGAGCGACCTCGGGCCAACGCGTCGAAACCACAACGTCAAAGCCCCGGGGAACCGAATCAATGGTCCGGGCAATCAGCGGCTCGCCATAGATATCGGCGAGCATCTTGTTAGAGCCAAATCGCTTGCCCTCGCCCGAAGCCATAATGACGCAACCAAGTTTCATGGCGATACCTCCCCTGAAACCATCGTACCCATAACTCGCGCCGCGGGACACCTGCATCGAAAGCGCTTATCCCGCACGCCCGCGATGCAAAAAAGGGGGGCACCCCGCCGGTTGGCAGAGCGCCCCCTTACATGGCTTACCTCAGCCCAGCTTTAGGCCTGGAACCAACGGGCGGTGTTGCGCTCGTCGAGGGCCTTGAGGGTAGTGGCGGGATCGGCAACCTTCTGCAGGAACATCATGGCTGCGATGGCGTACGGCTTGTAGCTGGCCTCCTTGTACATGCCCACACGGTGCATGTCAAAGACGTCGGCGTTGACCTCGCCGTGCTCGCAAGAGACACCGGAGATGTCGGCGGGCAGCGGGTGCATAAAGATGGTGTCCTGGCCGTTGGCAGTCTTCTCCATGAGCTCGGTCGTGGAGCACCAGTCCTGATGGGTGGCGTTCTGGGCGAGCAGCTCCTTCTCGAGCGCTGCGATGCTGGCGTCGTCGCCCTCGGCGTACAGGTTGGTGCGCTTCTCCATGGCGGCAAACGGAGCCCAGCTCTTGGGGATCACGATGTCGGCGCCCTCGAAGGCCTCGGCCATGGTGTTGACCTGCTTAAAGGTGGTGCCGGACTCGGCGGCGTAGCCCTTTGCGCGCTCGACAACCTCGGGCATGAGGTCGTAGCCCTCGGGGTGGGCCAGGGTGACGTCCATGCCAAAACGGGGCAGCAGGCTGATCAGCGACTGCGGGCAGGACAGCGGCTTGCCGTAAGAGGGCGAATAGGCCCAGGTGACGGCAACCTTCTTGCCCTTAAGGTTCTCAAGACCGCCAAACTCGTTGATGAGGTAGAGCATGTCGGCAGAAGACTGCGTGGGGTGATCGGAGTCGGACTGCAGGGAGATGAGCGTGGGACGGTGATCCAGAACGCCGTCCTCGTAGGCCTGCTGGACAGACTCGGAGACCTCGGCCATGTAGGCGTCGCCCTTGCCGATGTACATGTCGTCGCGGATGCCGATGACGTCGGCCATGAAGGAGATCATGGTAGCGGTCTCGCGGACGGTCTCGCCGTGAGCGATCTGGGACTTCTTCTCGTCCAGGTCCTGCAGCTCAAGACCGAGCAGGTTGGCTGCCTTAGAGAAGGAGAAGCGCGTACGGGTGGAGTTGTCACGGAACAGGGAGACGGCCAGACCCGAATCGAAGATCTTGGACGAAACGTTGTTCTCGCGCAGCTCGCGCAGGGCGTCGGCGACGATGTAGAGCGCCTTGAGCTCATCGGTGGTCTTATCCCAGGTGTGCAGGAAGTCGCTGCCGTACATGCCCTTAAAATCGAGGCCGTTCAGCTGCTCGACGAGCTCGGTAAACTTGGCGTCCATGTAAATATCCTTTCCAAAGATGAAACGATTGCAATGAGTAGATGTGCTCCGGCATGCGCGTGTGGCTAGAACATGCAGAGCACTATGACGAGGACCCGCTACCGTTGAGGAAGCATGGGAGATAACGACCGCGGGCCCCAAGTCAACAGGGGGTGCCGGGGACACGAGCGGCCCCCGGCTCAACAAGATCAAGGAATGGGACTAGTCGATCTTGTTGTTGGTCAGACCGGCGCGGAACACGGTGGCGTCGCCATCGGCCTTGCTCGGATCGTAGAGGTTCAGGGCAGCCACATACATGGCGGCAGCGGTGACCAGGTCGTCCTTGTAGGTGACCTCGTTGGGAGCGTGAGCCTGAGACTCGGCGCCCGGGCCAAAGCCCACGCAGGGGATGCCATAGCGGCCCTGGATGGAGACGCAGTTCGTGGAGAAGGTCCACTTGTCGCACAGCGGACGACCGGTGCGCTTGTCCATGCTGGGCTCGCAGCCGATGCGCTCGTCACCGAACATGGCCTTGTGGGCGTCGACGAGGGCCTTGACGTGCGGAGCGGTCTCCTTGTTGATCCACGTGGGGAAGTAAGCCTCGGTCTCGTAGACCTCGCCGGTCCAGGACGGACGGTCGTACATGTACATGGAGACCTTCACGTCGTCGCCGTACTTCTTGGCGGCCGGCAGGTTGCGGATCTCGTCCAGGCAGGACTCCCAGGTCTCGCCGGCGGTCATGCGACGGTCGATGGAGATGGCGCAGGAGTCAGCGACAGCGCAGCGGCTGGGGCTGGTGTAGAAGATCTGACTGACGGTGCAGGTG
The DNA here is from genome assembly GCA_019414625.1 of Collinsella sp. Classification (GTDB taxonomy): domain Bacteria; phylum Actinomycetota; class Coriobacteriia; order Coriobacteriales; family Coriobacteriaceae; genus Collinsella. The sequence goes on along the minus strand of DXLR01000005.1, from coordinate 19,153 downwards.
CCGCGGCCCAGGAAGCGGGCATCCTCGAAGTGCTCGGGGTTGTACTTGGGGTCGAGCATCTTGACGAGGCCCTTGATGTCGGTCGACTCGTCGCAGCCGTTGTTGTTGAGGGCGCGGACGTCGGCGATGATGTCGGCCATCTTGTAGATGGCGTTATCGCCGCGGTCGGGAGCAGAACCGTGGCAGGAGGTGCCGTGAACGTCGACGCGGATCTCCATGCGGCCGCGATGACCGCGATAGATGCCGCCGTCGGTGGGCTCGGTGGAAATGACGAACTCGGGCTTAATGCCGTCCTTGTTGTAGATGTACTGCCAGCACATGCCGTCGCAGTCCTCTTCCTGGACGGTGCCAACGACCATGATCTTGTAGCCCTCGGGGATGAGGCCCATGTCCTTCATCATCTTGGCAGCGTAGGTAGCGGAAGCCATGCCGCCCTCCTGGTCGGAGCCGCCGCGGCCGTAGATAATCTCGTCGGTCTCGTAGCCCTCATAGGGATCGGCATCCCAGTTCTCGATGTTGCCGATGCCGACGGTGTCGATGTGGGAGTCGATGGCGATGATCTTGTCGCCCTCGCCCATAAAGCCCATAACGTTGCCCAGGCCGTCGACCTTGACCTCGTCATAGCCAAGGCTCTCCATCTCGGCCTTGATGCAAGCGACAACCTCGCCCTCCTCGCAGGACTCAGAGGGGTGGCTAATCATTGCGCGAAGAAAACGCGTCATATCAGCACGATGAGACTCAGCCGCAGCCTTAATGGCATCAAAATCGAGTTCTTTAGTCATAACAGTCAACCTTTCTACAAGGGTTTACCTACAGGTAGATATTTCAGATAGATCACTTGTACCAAGCAGCGCGAGGTTGAGCACCCGGCAAGCAAGTAACCATAGGAGGCGGACGGAGGACTTTGCTCCGTCGCGAGTTCCGCACGAGCCGGAGAGCACTTAATGTGCTCTCCGTGCGAGCAGGACTGTCCGAGCAGGGAGTAAAGTCCTCCGGCTGCCTCCGGACAGGTCAGTCTGCTAGCAAGTCGGGTACTCGCCCTCCCAGACGATGCGACGGTACTGATCCGGATCGGTGTCGCCCTCGGTGGAGAAGCAGAGCACGGAGCTCGTCTTGTCCAGGCCGATGAGCTCCTTGAGCTCGGCGTACTCGGGATCGAGCATGAGAGTCTCGACCAGACCGGTGGTCACAGCGCCGGACTCGCCAGAGATGACGCGCGGGTCGCCCTTCTCGGGAGCGCCCAGGGTGCGCATGCCGCGAGCGGTGACCCAGTCGGGGCAGGACACGAAGGCGGTGGTGTGGTTGCGCAGGATATCCCAGCCCAGAATGTTGGGCTCGCCGCAGCACAGGCCGGCCATGATGGAGGGCATGTCACCGTCCACGATACGCGGGTCGCCGTCGCCGGCGGCAGCGCCCTTGTACAGGCAGGCGGCAGGCGCGCACTCGACCACGACGAAGGTGGGCGGGTTATCGGGATACAGGTTGGTGAAGTAGCCCACTACGGCGCCGGCGAGCGAACCCACGCCAGCCTGGACAAACACGTGCGTCGGGCGGTTGATGGCCATCTCGCGCAGCTGCTCGGCAGCCTCGGAAGCCATGGTGCCGTAGCCCTCCATGATCCAGGACGGGATCTTCTCGTAGCCCTCCCAGGCGGTGTCCTGAACGATGACGCCGCGCTCGCAGGCATCGGCCTCGGCGGCGGCCATGCGCACGCACTCGTCGTAGTTGACCTCTTCGATGGTCACCGTGGCGCCCTCGGCGGCGATGTTATCGAAGCGGGGCTTGGTGGAACCCTTGGGCATGTGCACGACGGCCTTCTGGCCCAGCTTGTTGGCAGCCCATGCCACGCCGCGGCCATGGTTGCCGTCGGTGGCGGTAAAGAAGGTGGCCTGGCCAAAGTCCTTGGCAAGCTGATCGGAGGTCAGGTAATCGAAGGTGCACTCGGCAACGTCCTTGCCGGTCTCGTCGGCAATGTAGTTGGCCATGGCAAACGAACCGCCCAGGACCTTAAAGGCGTTGAGGCCAAAGCGATAGCTCTCGTCCTTAACGCACAGGTTGGACAGGCCCAGGCGCGCGGCCTGGCCATCCAGGCGGGCAAGCGGAGTGACGGTGTACTGGGGGAACGACTGGTGGAAGGCGCGGGCCTTCTTCACGTGGTCGAGGCTCATGATTCCCAAGTGCTTGTCATCGCTCTTGGGCATCGTGTTGCCCGCCCACTGGATCTTATCGGCCATACGGTGAACTCCTTAAGTTCTCTCTTGCCGGCCCCCGCATACGCGTTTCAGCCCGATCCCATTCACACGGCTGAACTTTTATGTGGATGCCAAACAAAAAGTTTGTTAGCACTGTTCTATCACACTTTTTGATTGGAAAACCTAACAAATTGTTTGTTGCCGTAATCGGTACCTTTTCGCCGCCGAACGGTCACATAACGCAGCGACGCTTTCGTTATTTGCGAACAAGTGTGGTTTATGGCAAAGTGAGCCCAAACTAATTTTTAGGAAGGCACCCATGACCCCCGCACAGATTGAGTTCTACAAGCGCCTTGCACACGGCCTGGCGCTCCAATTTGGCCCCAACTGCGAAATCGTCGTCCACGATCTGGAGACCGATGACGTGGACCACTCCATCGTAGTGATCGAAAACGGCCACGTCAGCGGGCGCAAACTGGGTGACGGCCCCAGCCATATTGTGCTTGAATCCATGCACGAGGGCACCGCCGACGTGCACGACCGCGAGCCGTACCTCACCAAAACCGCCGATGGCAAGCTGCTCAAGTCCTCGACCATCTTTATCCGCAACGACGAGGGCAAGCCCGTCGGCATTTTGGGCATTAACTTTGACATTACGCTCATGAAAGCTTTTGAGCGTTCGCTCGACGCCTTTACCGGCACCGGCGGCACGGGCTACACCGAGCCCGAGCCCATTACCAAGAACATCGGCGATCTGCTCGAGGACCTGCTGCACGAGTGCGAGCAGTTTGTGGGCAAGCCCGCGGCGCTCATGACCAAAGACGAGCGCATTCGTGCCATTGGCTACCTCGACCGTCGCGGCGCCTTCCTCATTTCCAAGTCGAGCGAACGCGCCTGCGAGTTCTTTGGCATCTCCAAGTACAGCTTCTATAGCTACCTCAATGAGGCCAAGGCGGCGGCCGACGACAAGTAGGCACTCGCCTAGATTGCCCCTCCCCTTTTGGGCGCGAGTTCTGGAAAGCTCGAATCCAAGACCGAACCGCTTGGGAAGTTCCATATAATCGATGTCATTAGTATTTCGAAAGGGTGGAACAGAATGGCGTTGAGCAAGGCATCATGCACCGGTCGCGGATTGATTCCGGCAATTGGTGGACATGTGCACCGCATGTTCGATGAGGGTGAAGACGACCTGTTTTCGCTGAGCCTTGACGACGTGATGGATGATCGCCCGTGGACCGCCGACGAACTCATGGGTGGCGGGGCTCGCCCGTCAAGCCCCAATCCCGCACTTGCGCCTAAGCCCGCATCTGCGCCGACTCCTGCGCAGCCGCCTGTTTCGACGCCCGCGCCTACGCCCGCACCCATTTCGGCGCCCACGCCTGCTCCCCGCCCCGCAAGCGACCCGTCCGAGACGGCGGCATTTCTCGCTGCAGCGACGCGGAGCAAATCGGCCGACAGCACCGTTATGTACAGCGCCCAGCAGTTGCCTGTTCCTGCGGCACGCAAGCCTCCGGTCACAAGGCTCGATGAGCCCGTTGCCCATCAGGTTGCCTACGATTCCTGGGCTGCAGCCGATCTGGATGAGACCTCTACCGGCATGCCGGCGCTCGACGTTCCAGTTAACCCGCTTTTTGCCGCCAACACGAGCGCCGCGGACTATGAGGGCGGTGCGGCATATTCCGATTATTCCGATGGCTACGCTGGCACCGGTCGCATCGAGACCGAGGATTATGGCACCGCATCGAGCGATTATCTCAACGATCCGTACGCTGCCACGCCTGCACCGGAATATGACCCGGAGGCCGCGTCCGCACCGGCGTATACCAAAAGCACGGGCGAAGAGCGCTTCGCCGATTATTACGCCGAGGAAAAGGCGCTGCGTTTCTCGGAATTTCCGCAGGCAGTCAAGGTTGCCTTTATCGCCATTATCATTGCCCTGCTCGGCGTCATTGCGTTTGAGGGATTCCAGCTGTTCCGCGGCCCCACCCAAGCGGAGTCGGAGACCCAGCAAAAAGAGGACGACAACCAGTACCTAGACATCAACACCCTCAAGGGCGACCCCAACGACGGGGACGATGAGTAGCGAGAGCTGAAGGCGGCCGCAGGATCCCGCATCCAGCACCGGCTTCTAAGTGCTGTTTTGTCATCCAGCTACACTTTTCCGAAGTTTTAAGGTGCCTATTTCGACACTTTTCCGTACTTTTACACGGCTGATTTCGACACTTTTCCGTACTTTTACACGGCTGATTTCGACACTTTTTCTGATTTAAGCCTAGCGACAGCCGGCGAAATCAAGCGCCGCCCGCGCGTCATTTCGCAAGCGGTGCCTGATTTCTGTCCGTACACGTTGATAGACTCCATCGTGCCCGCAAGGAGCGGGCGTGTTTTATCCAGAGTCGGGGTAGAGAGTTGGCTCCACGATTCCGACGCCAACCGGCCAAGAGGCACGGTGGCCCTGCCAACATCGATGAAAGGAGTCCGTATGGACAATTTCTCTGTGCGCAGCGAGCGTAACTTCCACAACCTGATCGTCAAACCGAATCACATGCATCTTCTGGATAAGCCAAATGGCTACGCCTCGGCCATGATCAAGAGCAGCCTCTCCCACCAGATGCGCTTTACGGTACAGAAGCTCGAGGAAAAGCTCTGTGCTGCTGGCAATCCGCATGTGTTGCAGATCAAGCCACTCGGAGACGACTCGCGTGAGCCATCTAGCTGGAAGCTCTTTGCCGACGGCGCGTGCATCGCGGACGGCTCGGTCGACTTTGCCCGCAAGTATTTCTGCGAGAGCGCCGAGGTGTTCCTGGATCTGTGTCGCGATGCCGTCGACGCAGCCGAGCTACGCCAGTGGAGTCAGAGGGAGTACGAGCTGCTGAGCGTGGCGCGCGGGATCGCGGGGGCGTAGGCAGACAGACCAGACAGCTCGTCATACTGGTTGACGCTTCGATTCAAACAGCGGGGCGGGCTCGCGCTTACAGCCCCGCCATGCCAAACCGAATGGCGTTCTCAAAAGGCCTACCCCCTCCGCCTTCAGCTTTAGCAGCAGGTCGCCCAGCTCGGAGCACTTGCTGGAAAGGCGCGTCTGAGCTCGCTCGCCCATCCCCCACCGTTGACGGACCTCCTGGGCGCGCGGGCTCACGCGGTAGTCCCCGTCCATCATCTGCTTGAGCAGCTTGGCGGTCACGCGCGCATCGGCTAGGGCGCTGTGGGCGTGACCCGTCGACTCGTCGAACTCGATGCCAAACCACGTCGCTGCGTCACTCAAAGAGACGCACCCGTGGCTGCTCATGTCCATGATCGAGGTGTAAAACGCCTGCAGGTCGGCCCAGTCCGTAGGAAATGCGGAAAGATCGATGTGCTTTGCTTGACACTCGATCAAAAGCTGTCGACGATCCGCCCCGCTCCAACAGACCACCTGGGCGGAGTAGCGCCCGATCCAATCGCTGAGCCTTTTGATCACCATGTAGAGCGGATCGGCCATCGCGGTGCCCACGGCCGATATCCCTGTGAGCTCGCGGACGGGGAACGCAACGCCTTCGGCAAATTCCGTCTGTACAAACTGCGAGAACTCGCCCATAACGTTGCCGTGGTAATCGAGCTTGACGGTGCCGGCCTCGATAATCTCATTGCACAGTCCACGGCGCTGACGCTGCTTTGGCACCGGCGCAAACTCAAAGTCCAGCACAATCTGGCGCGCAAAGTTCGTCGTATCGATAGCCGAGATACACGGCGTCTTTTCAGCTGACACGGTTGGGCCTTTCTCCGTCAACTGCCGCTCGTTACATAGGCGGCTACATTGCCGTAAGGATAGGCGCCCGTGCGGACACAAAAGCGGGACGCAATGCCACGCGCGCCAGGCATACGCCATGCAGACGGCCCCAAGAGAATCGCCCGCTCTATTCAAATGCCTGAAAAAGATTTAGGCCCGGTGACTTGAATCAGAGGTCATCCCGGGCCCATCAGAGCTCGTAGAGCTCTTGGTTGCTTTGGTCTCGCTCTTCACGGCGCTTATCGAACTTTCCGAGGCACTCAAGCAGCATTCGAAGCATAAAAAGAGGGGTCGACGCCGTTAAGGCATTGACCCCTTAAACTGAGTAACGGCGCTGCCCAGCTCTTCACTACTTGGGCTGCCGTCGACTTTATTCTACCCACGGGTGCCAGGTTTAACAAATGGATTTTCGGTAACGAGGCCTCGGCAACCGCCGCCTTGATTGGCGACCCATGCTCTGCCACAGGCCGAGGGTTGTCGAAAAGTCGAACATTATAGCTACCCATAATATAGCCAGCTATAACGTCATTCGACGACCGGCGCAAACGCCCACGCGGACACGAAATGCGCTGCGGTGCCATTGGGGATTATGGGATGCGCTTTCCGCTCGAGGCCTCAACCGGAAACGACATCCCGGTCTGAAGGCCAAATCCGGGGCGTAGTTTCCGCTTGAAGACCGATTCGGAAAGGTTGTCCCGTTCTGGAGCCAAATACTGGGTCGTAGTTTCCGCCAAGCATGCCATCCGGAAAGCGTGTCCCGTTCTGAGCCTGAATTCTGGGATGAACTTTCCACTGAAGCATCTACTGGAAAATGCATCCCGTTCCGAGGCTTAATTCTGGGATGCACTTTCCGCGGAGAGACTACCGTTTTTCGAAAAAGTACACGTCCCTAAACTTACCAGGTCTTCATAACTTGTTGCCGTTCACGGGAGCCAATCACCGCCCACCGATTCGAATGTAAAAATGTCGCCGAAAACAGGCCATCTACCTGCATGGTTAGATTTTGGTCAGCTTTTGGTCAGTTGGGCGGCAAGTTGCGGCTGATACGTTTTTTGCTACCCAAAAGGAGGCGGTAGCTCATGACCCATTGCAATGACCAACTCATCGACCAACTGCTCACTCAAGCCGAACAAGAGGGGCGCTGTCTGATTCCCCCGAGCACGGCAATCCGAAAAGCGCTCCTTCGGCGCACCGGCGGCACGGTTGTCTCGCCCATGCCGGGGTTGTTTGCGCGAAAAACGCGCTGGGATGAACTCAACCGAGCGCAACGCCATTGCGAAATCCTCCGCGCCCTTGCGATCATCCACCCCGATTGGACGTTCTGCTCGTTTTCGGCAGCTTGCCTGCTGGGGCTCGAGGTCTCGTGGCGACACCTGAATGTCGTGCATGTTTGCAGCTCGACAAAGCCGTCGGCTCGCCCGGGCGCACATATTCAGCGGCACCAGATTGAGCCGGCCGGAGCAATACGCAGAGCCGGCATATCGGTAACGCCGCCCATCCAAACGGTCACAGATTGCCTGTTGCAGACCGGTTTTGCCGACGGCATGCCCATTGCCGATTCGACGATCTCAAAGCTCGGCCTTGCGCGGGAACAGCTGATGGAGGCCGTCGAGCAACGAGCGACCGCCTGCAATGGTCGCGCGATTCGCACCGCCCTCACAACACTTCGATATGCCGACGCCCGCGCCGAGAGTGGTGGAGAATCGGTCGCCCGAGCCGTCATGATCGAGACGGGCTTTGCACCCGACTGGCTTCAATACGAGCTGACGGACCCCTTCGATTCGGCCAAACCCATACGAACGGACTTTGCCTGGGAGCGCCAGGCGCAGGAACTCACGCTGGGCGAGCTCGACGGGCTCATCAAATATACCGACCAGACCATGCTGGCCGGACGCACCACCGCCGAGGCGCTCGTTGCCGAACGACAGCGCGAGGCGCACCTATCGCTCTACGGCCACCCTCTGCTGCGCTTTACCATGAACGAGGTCCGCCCGGCAGGAATGCTCGCCAAAAAGCTGCAGACGGCAGGCATCCGGCAGACCGCGCTGCCGACATGGCTCAACGAGGTAGACCTGTAGGAGCTGCTAGGCCACGCATCGCCAGATCGCATCCCCCTATCTGGGCCGCGTTTTCCCAACGACCACGCCAACGGAAAGTGCGTCCTAGCCTGGACGCTCAAAACGGGATGCACTTTCCGGATGGCGGGCCTGGCGGAAAGCGTGTCCCGGAATCCCGTCTCAGAGCTGGACAGGCTTTCCGGTTGAGTCCTTCAGCGGAAACCGCATCCCGGAATAAACACTCAAACTGGGATGCGCTTTCCAAACGACCGGCCAGCGGAAAACGCATCCCATTCTGAGGCATGATTCCGGGACACAGCTTCCGCATGCGGCCCCGTTGGGAAAGTTCATCCCGTTCTGAGACCGAATTCCGGGACGCCGTTTCCGCCTGAGGCTTCAGCCGGAAAACGCATCCCACTCTGGAGCCGAATTCCGGGACACGCTTTCCGCTGGAGGGCCGATTCGGAAAACGAATCCCATTCTGAGCGCTCATTTCGGGACGCAGTTTCCGCTCTAAGCAAAAGGCCCCGGCTCACGATGGAGCTGGGGCCAAAGGCGCAGCTTATACAGTTGATGGCAAGCGCAGACGGCAGTCAGCAATGGTCGTCCGCGCTCTACTCTACCCGCGGTGACGGGCGCGGCTGTACGGCGTATCCACCATGGGCAGATCCGGACGCAGCTTGCCGTCGAATGCGCGGTAGGCGTTCTGCACGGCGGGCGCCGTGGGGATCGTTGCGATCTCGCCGATGCCCTTACCGCCGTATGCCACGGGCAACAGCTCGTCCTTCTCCACGTAAATGGCGTGGATATCCGGAATCTCGGGCGCACGGAACAGCCCGAGCGTACCGTACCTTGCCTGGGGCACGCAGTCCTTGAGCGGCCAGTCCTCGGTGAGCGCATAACCCATACCCATGAGCACGCCGCCTTCAATCTGACCTTGGATCGAGATGGGGTTGACCACCTTGCCGGAATCGTGCGCGGCATAGACCTCGCTCACGCGGCCGTCATCGTCCAGAATGACCACGTGCGTGGCAAAGCCGTAGCAGATGTGGCTCTTGGGATTGGGGACGTCGGCGCCCAGTTTGTCGGTCGGCTCCAGATACACGTAGCCAAACTCGCATCCCTCGAGCGCCTTGATGGCGGCCGCGGGATCCTGAGGATGCATGCCCTGGCCGGCGACGAGCTCCTGTGTGCGTAGCTGATAGGCGCGACCGTCGTCGTACTCGATCTTGACGCCGTCACCATGGGCGCTCACCGGGGCGGTAGGCGCAGGCTTGCCGGCCTCGATGCCAACCATGGCATCGCGCAGCAGGAAGGCGGCACCGCGCACGGCCTCGCCGGTCACGACCGTCTGACGCGAGCCAGACGTGGTGCCGGAGTCGGGAGCGTTCTCGGTGGAGCACTCGCCGTTGGCAATGCAGCTCAGCGGCAGGCCGCATGCCTCGGCAACGTCCTGCAAAAAGACGGTGTTACAGCCCTGGCCGATGTCGGACGTGGCGGCATAGACCACGGCCACGCCGTTCTCGACGCGAATCTTGCAGCGGCCGGCATCGGGCAGGCCCACGCCCACGCCGGCGTTCTTCATGGCGCAGGCAATACCGGCGTGTCCGGGATGCGCATAGTAGGCATCTTTGACCTCGAGCAGCGTCTCCTTAAGCGCCGTGGAGCAGTCGGCAATCTGGCCGTTGGGCAAAACCTCGCCCGGCTCGATGGCGTTTCTATAACGAATCTCCCACGGGTCCAGACCGACCTTCTCGGCCAGCAGGTCGATCAGGCTCTCGAGCGCAAACTCGGACTGGCACACGCCAAAGCCGCGGTACGCGCCGGCGGGCGGGTTGTTGGTGTAGTAGCCAAAGCCGCGGATGTCGGTGTTCTGGTACTTGTAGGGGCCGACGGCATGCGTGCAGGCGCGCTCGAGCACCGGGCCGCACAGCGACGCGTAGGCGCCGGTGTCAAAGTTGATCTCGCAGTCCAGACCGGTAAAGTTGCCTTCGGCGTCGCAACCCAGCGTAAAGGTGCCGTCCATGGCATGGCGCTTGGGATGGAACGCGAGCGACTCGGCACGCGCGAGTTTGCACTTTACAGGACGCTGGAATTTATAGGCAGCGAGCGCGGCCAGGTGCTGGATGGACACGTCCTCTTTGCCGCCAAAGCCGCCACCCACGAGCATGGTCTCGACGACCACGCGCTCGGGTTCGTTATCCCAGCCAAACATGTGGGCACACTCTTTGCGCGTATCGTAGGCGCCCTGGTCGGTCGACTGCACCTTGACGCCGTTCTTGTACGGGAAGGCGACGGCGCACTCGGGCTCCAAGAAGGCATGTTCGGTAAAAGGCGTGGTAAAGCGCTGCGTCACGGTGAACGCGCTCTCCGCCAGCGCCTTGGCGGCGTCGCCGCGCGTCACATGGCGGCTCTGGCACACGTTGTCCTTGAGCTCCACCGTGTTGCCAAAGGCAAAGAAGCTGTCGTGCAGGCGCGGCGCGTCGGCGGCCTTGGCCTCGGCGATGTTGCGCACGGGCTCCAGCGGCTCGTAATCGATCTTTACGAGCTTCTTGGCCTTCTCGAGCGTCGCTTCGTCCTCGGCGACCACCAGCACGATGGCATCGCCCACGCAGCGGGTGATATCGCCCTGGGCGATCATGACGTCCCAATCCTGGATAAGGTGGCCGACCTGGTTGACCGGCACGTCCTCGGCGCGCAGGATGCCCACCACACCGGGCAGGGTCTCGGCCTTGGAGGTATCGATGGAGAGCACGCGGGCGCGCGGATACTTGGAGCGCACGGCGCTGGCGTAGGTCAGACCCGGCTGATCGAGCTCGTCGATGTCGTCGGGATACTTGCCCTCGCCGAGCACCTTTTTACGCACGTCGATGCGGAAGGCGCGCTTGCCCACGCCGTAGTCGTCGCCGCGCTCCAGGTCCTCGTCGATCTGCTTTTCGCCGCGGAGCACCGCAGCGGCCAGCGAAATGCCCTCGATAATCTTCTTGTAGCCGGTGCAGCGGCAGACGTTGCCGCGGATGGCGTACTTGATCTGCTCCTCGGTGGGCTCGGGGTCCTCGGCGATGAGCGCCGCGCCCGCCATGACCATACCGGGGATGCAAAAACCGCACTGCACGGCACCCACGGCACCAAAGGCGTACACAAAGGCCTCGCGCACGTCCTCGGGCAGGCCCTCGACAGTCACGATGTTGCGACCGGCGGCAAGAGCAGTGGTCAGTACGCACGCCTTGACGGCCGCGCCGTCCACATGGATAGTGCAGGTGCCGCAGGCGCCCTCGGAGCAGCCGTCCTTGGCGGAATGGATGTGCAGGTCGTCGCGCAGGTAGCGCAGCAGCGGCTTGTTCTGAGTCGTTGTGCGCTCCACGCCGTTAACGGTAAAAGTGAATTCCTGTGCCATGGTGATTCCCTTCTACACGCCGGCGGCGATGCCGGTGCGGTCGTGAATGGCGCCATGCGGGCAGACGACGGCGCACATGCCGCACGACAGGCAGTCCGCGCCGTCGATATGGGCGCAGTTGTCCTCGATGCGGATAGCGCCTGCAGGGCACTTTTTGGCGCACATGCCGCAACCGATGCAGCTCGTGTCGCAGATCTTGCGCGCAATGGCACCCTTATCGGTGTTGTTGCAGCGCACCAGGATGTTCTGGTAGCCGGGAACGAAGGCAATCACGCGCTGCGGGCATGCCATGCCGCACAGGCCACAGCCCGTGCACTTGGAGCGGTCCACGCGGGCGATGCCGTCGACCAGCGCAATGGCACCGTGGGGGCAGGCCGTGACGCAGGCGCCACAGCCAATGCAGCCTTCGCTGCAGTGGGCATCGCCGCCTGCGGAAGCACAGCCGCTTCCGCAGGCAACGTAGGCCACGTTATGTTGAATGGATTTGGCCATAAGAGACTCGCCTATTTCTTAAGAAGATACGGATAGCTGTCGCGCACGGCCTTGATGGTCAGGCGGACGGCCTCGGGAAGGCCGGTGTTGACGGCATCGACCGAGACGGTACGGACCGTGCCGGCAACACGGACCTTAAAGTGATCCTCGTCCACGGCCAGGAAGCCCTCGTTCTCGGAGTTCTCCATGTCCTCCTCGCTCCAGAACAGGGTGAGCTTGTCCTTGTAGGGACGACCCTCCTGGTAGGGGCAGAACACAGCGCAGTTGCCACACTCGTTGCACATGCCATCGACATGTACCACCTGATGCTTGGCCAGGCCCGGCACCTTAATAGCAACGTTTGCGCGGTTGGGGCACACGTCGCAGCAAACCTCGCACACCGAGCCGCAGCCCAGGCAGCGGGTCTTGGTGCAGCTGCGCTTGTCGCGGCACAGCGATCCCTTGCGCTCGTAGCAGGTGTCCTCGCGACCGGCCTGCTCGTTGCAGTCGGCGTACTTGTTAAAGTCCACGCCGGCGATGGCACGGGCGACCTCGGCGGCGTCGGCAATAGCCTCGACCACGGTGGCAGGACCGCGGCGGCAGTCGCCCGCAGCCCAGACGCCCTCGACGCCGGTGGAGGTGGCGGCAAGGCGACCGCGACGGTCGTGCTCGACGCCCGCGGCATCGTACAGGCTGGCATCGATACCCTCGCCCACGGCGCAGATCACCGTGGTGGCGGAAAGCTCGACGGTCTCGCCCGTGGCGACGGGGCTGCGACGGCCGCTTGCATCCGGCTCGCCAAGCTCCATGACGTCGCAGGTCAGCACGGCGCCGTTGAGCGCCTTGGGCGCCAGCAGCTCGCAGAACTCAACGCCATCGGCAAGAGCAAGATCGAGCTCTTCCTCGTCGGCGGGCATCTGCTTCTTGGTGCGGCGATACACCAGGCGCACGTTCTTCACGCCTGCCAGGCGCTTGGCCACGCGGGCGGCGTCCATGGCGGTGTTGCCGGCACCAATGACCACGACGTCCTCGCCCAGCTCAAGCTTCTCGCCCTTCTTGGCGGCCTCGAGGAACTCCAGCACGTCGAGCTCGGCACCCTCGCCCAGGCCCGCAGAGCCGGGCATCCAGGCACCGGTGGCCACGACCACGTCGGTAAAGCCCTGGGCCTTGAGCTCGTCAATGGACTCCACGCGGGCGTTAAGCTGAACCTTGGCGCCAAAGGCCAGGCAGAGCTCGGCGTCGTGCGAGATATCGTCGCTGGCGATACGGAACTCGGGGATTACGTGACGGACCACACCGCCGAGCGAATCGCGGGCCTCAAAGATGGTAACGGGCACGCCGACACGCGTTAGGAAGAACGCCGTCGCCAGGCCGGCCGGACCGCCACCGATAACGGCAACGTTGCGCTCGCCGTCGTTGGCGATAGCCTGGGCGCGCAGCTTGGGCAGCACGGCGGTCATTGCCTCGCGGGCGGCCTTGAGCTTGCTGGCGCGAATCTGGGCGCCCTCGGGCTCGTAGAATGCACGCTCGCAGGCACGGCCGCAAGGATGCGGGCAGATAGTGCCGGTGATGAACGGCAGGGCGTTGCGCTCGATGATGATGTTGAGTGCGTCCTCGTAGCGGCCCTCGTCAACAGCCGCCAGATAGGCGGGAATATCCTGCTGGATGGGGCAGCTCGTGCGGCACGGCGTGGTAAAGCAGTCGGAAAGCGGGCTCTTGCCGGCGACCTTGCGGTCGGGCAGCGGGCGCAGCGGCTTCTTGTAGAGCGGGTTGGTGAGCGAGTCGGTCTGGATCGCCGTCACGGCCTCGAGCGAAACGCCCGCGAACGGCTTGCCATCCAGATCGGTAAACTCGCCGGCCATCTGGCTAAAGCGCTCGTAGCCACCGGGCTTGAGCACGTCAGTCGCCAAGGTAACGGGCCAAATGCCGGCGCCATACAGGGCGCGGATGTTGTAGACCGTGGCACCGCCGGAGTAGCTGATGCGCAGCTTGCCATCGAACTGCTCGGTAATGCGACGGGCGGCCTCGATGGTCAGCGAGAACAGCGAACGGCCCGACATGTACATCTCGGTGGAGGGCAGCTCGTTCCTCGTCACGTCGACGGGGAACGTGTTGGTCAGCTTGACGCCAAACTCCAGGCCGCGCTCGGCGCACAGGGCAATCAGGCGCTCGAACATGGGCACGGCGTCGGCCCACTGCAGGTCCTCGCGGAAGTGTGTATCGTCGAAGACGATGTAGTCAAAGCCCAGCTCGTTCAGGCGCTGACGGGCAAACTCATAGCCCAGCAGCGTGGGGTTGCACTTGATGTAGGTGTTGAGGCCCTTCTCGGTGATCAGATAGGTCGCGATGCGCTCGATCTCCGCCGGCGGGCAGCCGTGCAGGGTAGACTCGGTGATGGAGTTGGAGACGCGCGCCGGGATGGACTCGACAAACGCGGCATCGACATGCTCAAACTTGTCCAGGTTGGCAAGCGCCCATGTGCGGCACTCGTTCCAAACCTCGGAGCCGCTGGCGTCCTTCATGCCCTCGATGTAGGCGTCGACCTTGGGGCTCTTAATACCCTCGAGGTCATAGCCCACGGACATGTTGAAGACAAAGCCGTCCGGGCTGCCCAGGCCGTACTCGCGAGCGATCAGGTGGCAGGCGAACCATGCCTTCACGTACTCGGCAAAGGCCTGCGGAACCTCGAGCTCGGTCGACCACTCGCAGTTGTAGCACTCGTCCTGCGCCACAATGCAGGGCTTGTTCACACACTTGGAGAGCTCCTCGCCGTCCATAACCTGAACGGTCTTGAGCTCAAAGAAGCGGGAACCGGCAACGTAGGATGCCACGATGTTCTGGGCCAGCTGCGTGTTGGGGCCGGCAGCCGGGCCAAACGGAGTCTCGATGCGCTCGTCAAAAATGGGAAGCGCGCCCTCCTGGTTGGTCGTGACCATCTTGCGCACGCCAAAGATGGCGTCCTGGGTCTTGTGCTCCTCGATGATCCAGTTCATCAGCTGCGAAAACGGGATCGGCCTCATGATGTCGCTCATAGTGAGCTCCTCTCTGTAACGCCCGGCGAGATCGCGCGGCGGGCGCAAATACGGCGTAGCGCTAGCACAGCGCCGGCGACCCCGCGGAGGTCGCCCGTGCGCGCGCCGGATGCGGCGAAACATCCGACGCGCGCGAATCTACTTGTGAATTAGTAGGTGCGATCGTTGAGCGTGCTCCAGAGCTTCTTGGACTCGGCCATGGTCCACGCGTTGATCTTGTCCTCATCAATCCCAACGAACTCACGATCCTTATACAGGACGCGGCCGTTGATGATGGTAGTGCGGCAGTTTTTGCCCATCATGCCAAAGAGCATGTGGCCGTCGATGTTCTCCTCGCTCAGCGGCGTAAAGGGCTTGTAGTCCATGACGATGACGTCGGCGGCAGCGCCGGCCTCGAGCACACCGAGTTTGCGATCGAAGTACTTGCTCGCCATCTTGGCGTTGTTCTCGAACAGCATCGTCATGGCCTCGCACCAGCCCACGTTGGGCATGGCGGCGTTGTGGCGCTGAATGATCAGGAAGACCTTAAGGCTCTCGAGCATATCGTGGGTGTAGGCATCGGTGCCCATGCACACGGGAATACCGCGGCGGAAGAACTCGAGCACGGGGGCGCAGCCCACGGCGTTGCCCATATTGGATTCGGGGTTGTTGACGAGCCAGGTGCCGGACTCCTTGACGATATCCATCTCGGCAGGCGTCACGTGGATGCAGTGGCCCAGCATGGTGTCGGGACCCAGCAGGTTGTGCTGCAGCAGGCGCTCGACGGGGCTGATGCCGCCGCGGTTGAGGCGGGAATCCCACACGTCGTTCATGCCCTCGCACACATGGATGTGGAAGCCGGTCAGGCCGTTGTTGGCCTCGGCCATCTTATCCATGGTCTCGTCCGACAGCGTAAAGGTGGCATGCCCGCCAAACATGGCAGCGATCATGTGGTTGTCGTTATCGCGACGCTCCTTGGCGGCCCACTGGGCAAATTCGGCGTTCTCGGCAATGGCCTGGTCGCATTTTTCCTGGCCACGGCGATCGGAAACCTCGTAGCACAGGCACGAACGCATGCCCAGCTCCTGAGCTGCATCCTTAATGGTAAAGAGGCTTCCCGGGATCTCACAGAAGCTCGCGTGATGATCGAAGATCGTAGTGACGCCATCGCGGATGGAGTCCAGAATCGTGGCATAGGCGCTGGCCTTGGTGCCGTCGAGCGTCAGGTTGTCGTCGATCTTCCACCACTGCTGCTCAAGATTCTCCAGGAAGTTGGTGGGGTTGCAGCCCTTAATGGCAAGGCCGCGGGCCAGACCCGAGTAGATGTGGGTGTGGCAGTTGATGAGTCCAGGCATGATGAGGTTGCCCTGGGCATCGACGTACTCGGCATCCGGGTACTTGGCCTTGAGCTCGCACTCGGGACCTACTTCGACGATCGTATCTCCGTCAATGGCGACCGCACCGTTTGGAATGAACGGGGCCTGAGCATTGCGGGTAAAGACGGAACCGTTAGCGACCAGAAGCATAAATGCTCCCTTCAACATCAGGGGCGGGGTTTGACACCTCTGACATGGCGGAGTGCGAAGCGCCGGCCTACACCGGAAACGGGCCCTCTCCCGTCAACGCTTCACCAAAGGGACAAACCCTTTGAAGTGCGGCTTGGCACCGCATGACGTCGGCGGACGAGGCGATGCGCCCGCCGACGAATAGCACCGAATTGGTTACTTCTTGCTCTCGGGCAAGACCAGATCCACGGCAGCGTCCTTGGCAGCATCGATGTGCTGAGCCACGACCGGCGTCTGCGGAAGGATCAGGTTAAGGACAATGGCCATGATGGCGGTGGGGGTTACGGCATTGGAGCCGATGACGGTGGGCACCCAGGTGGGCATACCCTCACCGGCAAGGCAACCGCTGGCCATCCAGATACCCAGGCCAAAGACGACGGAGGTACCGACGATGGTGGTAGTGCGCTGCGTGAGGCCCTCGCGGGTGAACATGCGCACGCCGTTCATGGTGATGGTGCCAAAGACGCCGACGGTCGCGCCGCCGATGACGGGCTGCGGGATAGCGGAAAGGACGGCAGAGAGCTGCGGGAACAGGCCGGCGATGGCAAAGACGGCCGCGATGATCACAAAGACCCACTTGTTGACGACCTTGTTGGAGCAGATGATGCCCACGTTTTGGCCAAGGGCGCTGGTGGGAAGACCGCCAAGCAGGCCGCCGACCATAGAGGTGAGACCCTGGGACACGATAGCGCCGGAGAGCTCGCGCTCGGTGGGCATACGGTCGATGGAGCCCAGGCAGGCGGCGGAGACGTCACCGATAACCTGGATGGCGACCATGGGGAACACGACGGCGAGGGTAATGCAGACCTCGGGATCAAACTTGAGCGCGTAGGGCATGAGCTTGGGAAGGGCGAAGACCTGAGCGGTGGCGACGCTGGAGAAGTCGATCATGCCAAAGGGGATGGAGACGATCATGCCGACGATCATGCCAAAAAACACAGAGCCCAGCTTGAGCGTGCCCTTGCCAAAGTTGGCGAGCGCAAAGACCACGGCGAAGGTGATAAGAGCGACGCACCAGGCCTGCGGGGTGCCCCACAGCGGCGTACCCATACCGCCGGCCATATACTTGACGGCCGTGGGATACAGCGAAACGCCGATGGAGAAGATGACCGTACCGGTCACGACGGGCGGGAACAGCCACTTGATCTTGCTGTAGGCCAGACCAAAGAGGACCGCGACGGCGCCGCCGACGATCTCGCCACCCAGCAGCGCACCAAAGCTAAAGCCCGAGGCACCCATGGCCTGCAGGGCCGGCAGGAACGCGAACGAAACGCCCATGACGATGGGCAGGCCGCCGCCGATGCGACGGAAGGGAGCGAAGGCCTGAAGGGCCGTATCGATCGCCGAAAGAATGAGGGCGACCTGGATGATGTCGGTGCTCTGCTGGCTATTAAAGCCGTAGACGCCGGCCATGATGACCGCCGGGGTAATGATGCCGGCAAACGATGCCAGTACGTGCTGAAGGGCACACGGGATCATTTCCTTAACGGGAGGCATGCCTTCGCGAGTGAACAGGGCTTCAGTGCCGTTCGTAACCGTCTCCTGGGTCATTTGACCACCAATCCTCGAAGTAGTTGTTTTCGCATCTAACGCTCTATTGTGACGCAGTGCGGGGTTGAGGTTGTGCCTTCATTGCATATCGTATTAAAGATGATTCTCATTCTCAATAATAATTTTTTGTTATCAGACTATTCTTCAGCTGAAATAACGCATTTCCGCAGGTCAGGAAAGTGTCTGGTCAAAATAACATCTAACTTTTCTTTTGGTCAACCGTTTACCGCTAAATTCCTACCGTTCGTCTGCATTACGCAATGTACCTGCGGATATACGAGATGGTGGGCAGCGTGTTACCATGAGAAAAAATTGTTATGAACATTTCCGTTTTCACCCAAAGGAGTTGCCCGTGAACGAGACCGTACGCCGCTTTTTGCCGATGGTCGATTTTCTGGAGCAGATACTCGGCAAAAACAGCGAAATCGTGCTGCACGATTTCTCGGATCCCGACCACGCCATCGTCGATATTCGCAACGGCATCGTGAGCGGCCGCAAGGTCGGCGGCCCCGCCACCGATCTGGCGCTCAAGATCATGCACGACCCCAAGTATCGCGACCTGCCGTTTATTACGGGCTACGAGGGGCGCGGTGCCGGCGGCAAGACGTTGGAGTCAGCGACGTACTTTATCCGCGAGAATGACGAGATCGTCGGTATGCTCTGCGTCAACACCGACCTCTCGACCGTACGCTCCATCAACGCCATGGCGCAGCAGCTCATGGCGTGCTTCGACGCGGCGCCGACGCGCACGGAGCCCGCCCCTATCGAGGTCGAAAGCCTTTCGGAGTCCACACAGGAGCTCATCGACCGCAGCATTGCCGAGTTGCTGAGCGCGCGCGGGCTGGATGTAGCGTCGCTTAGTCAGAGCGACCGCGTGGACGTCATTCGCCACCTCAACGGCAACGGGGTGTTCATGCTCAAGGGCGCCGTGGCCTGCGCCGCCACCTCGCTGGGCATCTCGGAGCCCAGCGTCTACCGCTACCTGCAAAAAGTTCGCAAGGAGGGCTAACCAACCGATCCCTTGGGGACGGAGGAAAGCGGATCATTTTTGTCGCATCGCTTGACAAAAGACCCTGCAGCTCGCACTGAACTGCGTCCCAAATCTTGGACGCCCTAAATAGCGACTAGGCCGCGAGGGCC
>DXLR01000049.1:0-12816 GCA_019414625.1 Collinsella sp. | reverse complement strand
AAGGAGGATATCGTAGGCCTCGCCGCCGTCGATGGCAGCGTAGGTGGCCGGCGAGGTGTCGGTCTGGATGGTCACATCGAAGCCGAGAGCGTCGAGGTCGTTCTTGACCTGGGCGGCCATGCCCTTGATCTGCTCGTTGTCGGTGGTGCGCAGGGTGATGGCACCCGGGGTGATGCCGGACTCCTCGATGAGCTTCTTAGCCTTCTTGGCGTCGGTCTTGTACACCGTGGAAGCCTCATGATAATTGGTGAAGCTCTTGGGCAGGTAGCAGCTGGCAGCGGTGGCAAGGCCGGCAAAGGTGTTGCTGACCATCTTCTCGGTGTCGAGCGCATACATGACAGCCTGACGGACCTTGACGTTGTTCCAAGGCTCCTTGGCGACGTTGAACATGATGAAGCGGGTGCCGAAACCCTGAACGTTATCGATCTTGCAGCCGGCGCTCTCGAGCTGGTCGACGGCGTCAGCGGTAACGAGCTCCATAACGAGCGTGGAGCCCTCCTGCTGAGCGGTAACGCGAGCGGTGGGGTCGGTCAGGATGCTGTACTGGATCTTCTTATCCTCGGCAGCATACTCACCGTTGTACTCGGGGTTGGGAACCAGGGTGATCTCGGTATCGGAGATAGAGTCGTACATCCAGGGGCCGGAGCCGATCGGCTGCTTGGCGCGATCCTCCTCGGTCTGGGTGGCCGGGGTAACGCGGATGATGGCAAGACGATCCTTGAGCAGAGAGAAGTTGGGGACCTTGGTCTTGACCGTCACGGTGCTGGCGTCCTTAGCCTCGATGGACTCGAAGGGCTGGAAGAACGGAGCATAGGTAGCGGAAGCGGCGCAAGCGGTGTAGGAGGCAACGACATCGTCAGCGGTGACCTCGGTGCCATCGGAGAACTTGGCGCCCTTGCGGATGGTAACCTCGAAAGTGGTGTCGTCCACAGACTTGGGGTCGTCGGTGGCGAGCTCGTTGAAGGTGCTGTAGTCGTGGTAATCGATGCCGTAGAGGCCCTCGACGACGTGCCAGTTAGCACCCAGGCCCACAGCGGAGCCGGTGCTGGCGGGGTCGAAGCTGGACGGAGCGTAAGCGGAACCAGCGGTGATCACGCCGCCGCCACGGTTGGCGGAATCGGTGGAACCGGAAGCGGAACCCTCGTCGCTAGAGCTGCCACCGCAGCCGGTGAGACCAAGCCCTGCGACAGCAGCGACGCTGCCGGTGAGGCCGAGGAACGAACGCCTGGACATACCCTTGTTGATGATGGCCATGTCTTCTCCTATCAATAGAGAATCTTACCCGGAGGCACCTAAATTTGCCCCCGCGCAACTTGCGGACGACATATACCTTACCTACCGACAAACCCAACTTGAGTGCCGCGCTCGGCGACCGATACGTACATCCGCTTGAACGGTATTTACTACCGTTCACCGAATTCGTTGACAAACGATACTGCAGACAGTATGTATCGGCGAGGTGAGATATCAGTCTTCGTCAACCCGCAGGATAGCAGGGTTATCGCTTGGGTTAGTCAAACGTTTTAGCGTTAATAAAACCCGAAACCAGCAGGCAATCACAGTGAAATAAAAGGTTGAAATTCACCCAATCATATATATCAGTTATTTAGGGTTGTTTAGTTTTTCAGATCCACTTGTGGAGGCCTTGTCTCGCTCTTCATTCCAGGCAGCAAGAGCCTCATGGACCGATCTTGCGACATCGGCAGGAACGCCTCGAACTTCTGCGATCTCTTTCTCACTCGCCGCGCGCAACCGCTTCATCGAGCCAAAATGGCGCATAATAGCACGTTTTCTAGTGGGTCCTACACCTGGAACATCGTCGAGCACCGAGACCGTCATTGCCTTATCGCGCAGCTCGCGATGGAATGTAATGGCAAAACGGTGTGATTCGTCTCGTACCTGTTTAATCAGATAGAGCGAAGCGGACCCTGTCGGCAGCACGACAGGCGTCTCGTCCCAAGGCACGAAAACCTCTTCATCGGCCTTTGCCAAGCCACAAACTGGTATATCGAGGCCAAGCGCCTCAAGTTGCTTAATTGCAGCGGTCAATTGCGGTTTGCCGCCATCGACAACGAGCAAATCGGGGCGCGAGCCAAAGCGCTCGTCCGCCATGCGCTCGGGAGCATAGCGACGCCCCAGAACCTCGGACATCGATACGAAGTCGTTCGCCTCGTCCAATTCGGCCTGAATTTTAAAGCGACGATACTGGCCCTTGTCGGCACGGCCGTTGGTAAATACCACCATCGAAGCGACGGTAAAGGTGCCGTGCAACGTCGAGATATCGAAGCACTCGATGCGCAACGGCGGCGCTGGCAGCGCCAGCGCGCTTTCGAGCTCCAGGAGCGCCTGATTAGTGCGATCGTCAGCATACCCCGTGCGCATCATGTAGCGCATGAGGGCATGGCGCGCATTTTTGGAAGCCATATCGAGCAGGCGGTGCTTTTCGCCGCGCTGCGGCCTATGGAGATGGCAAGAGCGTTCGCGCTTGCCCGCAAGCCACTCCCCCAACGCTTCGGCGTCCTCAAGCTCGACAGAGAGATTGATCTCGGCTGGAATATCAGCCGTCTCGTCGTAATAGCGCTTAAGAAAGCCCGATTGAAGCTCTTCCTCGTCGACATCCAGGCCTTTATCGAGGATGAACTCACAAGTTCGAACCGTTCGGCCCTCGCGAACGACAAAGACACAGGCGGCAGAGATAGTCTCTTCGCGATAGAAGCCGATGACGTCGATATCGACGCTCGATGGAAAAACGACCTGTTGGCGATCGTCCAGGCCCCTAATGACTTCCAGGCGACGCTTGACGCGCGCCGCACGCTCAAAATCGAGCGTCTCGGCTGCCTCCGTCATCTCGGACGTAAGCTCGTCAACGACATCCTTGCGATGGCCCGACAAGAAACGTTCGACACGTTTGACGTTCTTGGCATAGTCGGCAGGGGAAATCGCGCCGATGCATGCGCCCGGCCCGCGCCCGACATGGTAGTCAAAGCAGGGACGCCCGTTTTGCGCGCAAATCATATTGACGATGTCTTCTTCGCCCTTATGAGATTCGACGATACGGCGGCAGCGGCGCCATTCCGCACAGGATGCCGAGCAAATAGGAATAACCTTGCGTAGCGTATCGATGGTCTCACGCGCCGCACGGCTATCGGTATAGGGGCCAAAATAGCGCGTTCCCGGTTTATGACGCTCTCGCGTGTATTTAATAGCCGGAAACAAGTCGCTCTTGGTAATGGCGATAAAGGGATAGCTTTTATCGTCTTTGAGATCGACGTTAAAGTACGGATGGTACTGGCCAATCAGATTGCGCTCGAGCACCAATGCCTCGTGCTCGGTCTCCACCACGATATAGTCGAAGCTCGCCACCAGCTGCATCATGAGCGGGATCTTTTGACGCTCGTCCTGCAGCGTCACGTATTGACGCATACGGGCACGCAGGTTTTTTGCCTTGCCCACATAGATGACATCACCCTTGGCATCTTTCCAAAGGTAGCAGCCGGGTTGCGTGGGAACGCGCGAAACCTGCTCGGCAAGTGTTGGAATGTTGTCGTGACCTGCCACGCGCACCTACTTGCGACGAAGCAGCGCCGAGACCTCGGGCATCTTAAAGACGAAGGCAAGACCAAAAGTTACAGCGAGCGAGACGACGCCTGCAACACAAACGTAGCCCAGGGTAATGAGGATCGAGCTGCCAAGCGCTCCGACAAAGTGCTCAAGTGCCCACATGACGCCGGCGCCCGCGGCAGCGCCCAAGCCACCGAACAGTAGGCCGAAGAAACCGCCATGCAGGATAGACTTGACCTGAAGGCCATGCAGACGACGGCGCAGCCACCACAGTGAGCATCCGACCAAGACCACGTAGTCAACGACGTACGAAAGCGCAATTGCCGGCATACCGTAGCCCAGCACCACGCCAAACAGCAGCACAGAACCGGCCTGGCCGATAGCGGAGTACAGGCAATAGCGGCTATAAGGTTTCATATCGAGCAGGGCCGAGAAGCTCTTCTGCATCAGCACGACCACGCCGTAGAGCGGCAGGGAAAGTGCCAGATAGATAAGGAACTCCGACACCAGCGCCACACCGGATTCATCGAACTTGCCGGCGCAGTAGATCATGTTGAGCGGACGGGCGAAGACGATCAGATACATCGCAAACGGAATCAGGAAGAAGAGCATCTGGGCGACACCGCGCGAAATGCCCGTGCGGACGCTGTCGTAATCCTTCTCCTGCGCATCGTGAGAGAGTTCGGTATAGAGTGCCGTCGAAAGCGAGGCGGCGATCAGCGCATAGGGCAATGTGTACCACAGGCGCGCATATGCGATGACGGAAGGGCCGGTCTCGGGCTGCACCACCAGCGCGGCGGCATTGGTAATGGAGGTCGAGACAAACATGCACACCGTGGCGAGCAGCGTCGGGATACCAAGCGCGATCGTCTGTCGCAGCGCGGGATCCTTAAAGTCGATATGGATATGAGGATGCACGCCATGCTTGCCAAGCGCGGGAATCTGGCAGGCCATCTGGACAAAGACGCCGAGGGTCGTACCAACTGCGATCAAGATAATACCGGCCTGCTCGCCAAATTGTGCAGACACGGGAGCAAAGCCCATAAAGCTGGCGATGACGATGACATTGTTGAGAACCGGGGCAAACGTCGACCAGAAATAGTCGCGGTGTGCGTTGAGAACGCCCGAGAACACCGAGCCCAAGCCATAAAACAGAATTTGAATAGCAAAGAAGCGGAACATGAACGCAGCGGTATCCATGCTGCCGCCATCGCCCGAAAGGAACGACTGCGTCCAAATAAAGCCGGGAGCAAACACGGTGCCCAGCAGCGAGATACCGCCCAGCAGCAGAAGCAGAATACCAAGCAGGTTGCCGACATACTCGTTCGATGCCTCGCGACCCTGCTCGCGCCTCACACCCATATACACCGGCAAAAACGCCGTAACGAGCATGCCGCCCATCACGAGCTCGTAGAGCATGTTGGGCAGGTTGTTGGCAACCTGATAGGAGGACGAGAGCAGCGACATACCGATGGCGGCCGCCATGGCCCACGTGCGGATAAACCCGGTGACACGCGACACGATGGTCAGCACGGTCATAAGGCCAGCAGAACGACCAACCGTGGAGTAGTCCGACGAACCCATATCGTCTACGTCGTCCTGAGAGTCCTCATAAACCTCATCTTGTGGCGGCAAATCGTCCACGACGGCAAAGGAGCCGGTCATCGCAAAGGGATCGTCAACCAAAACGGCGTCATCAGCAGGTGCGGCGTCATCGCTGTTCGGCATGTTGTTACCGGATACGGCATCATCATCGAATATGGCATGGTCGCCAAACACCGTGTCAACTTCATTGGCGGCGACGGTTCGGGCAGAAAACGACAGAGGGTCCCAGTCGTCATCACCGTCGATGGCCACGCCCTCGACGGGATCGGTCGAACCAAGCGGCGACCATTCGTCATCCGAAAGAAGCGGTTCGCCATCATCATGAGCCGTGGGCTTGGCGGAATGAGCGGCAGGAGCGCTCTGCGGTGTGCTCTTTCCCTGGGCTGCCATCAAAAACACCGCCGTCTCATCGGGACGCGGCTCACGAGGAGCCTCGGAGGCGATCGGCATCACGCTGGCGCTCGATTGAGCGGCGGCCAAAAAGACAGCCGTCTCATCGGGACGAGCCGAAGAAAGAACCGTACGGGGAAGTGCCGTGCCGGCACCGGCGGCACGCAAGTACACGGCCGTCTCGCCCGGGTCAGCGGCAGCGGACCAGGCGTTTCGAATCTCGTTATCGAACGAAGCGGCCTCGGGCGCGGGCGTCTGAGGAGCCGACCCTTTTGCAAAGTGAGCTCCGCGCTTTGATTCTTCCTGCGGCATCGCTCAGTCCTCTCTCGTGATCGGGGCAACCGTCGCCCCGCAAAATGCAACTAAGTCATCGGGAGCAAGCTCAAGCTGATAGCCGCGCTTGCCACCCGAGATAAAAATGGTATCCCAAAGGACGCATGTCTCATCGATCAGAGTCCGGAAGCGTTTTTTCATACCGACCGGACTGCAACCGCCGCGGACATACCCCGTCGCGGCAAGCAAATCTTTGACATGCATCATGGTCAGCGACTTTTCGCCTGCGGCGCGCGCGGCGGCCTTGAGGTCGAGCTCGTCGGCAACGGGAATGCAGCACACGACATGGTCGTTGGACGGCGTCGTGCAGACCAGGGTCTTAAATCCCTGACCGGGCTCCTCGCCAAGCTGCTCGGAAATCGCGACGCCCAGCCCCGACGATTCGTCGTCATCGTCTTCGTACGTATGGAGAACATAGGGGATGCCGGCGCTTTCCAGCTCACGCATGGCGTTGGTCTTTGGCGTCTTCACGGCCTTCGGCATGGCATATCCTTTCCCTCATATAAGAACGCAATTTTTAAGTATATGTCCATTTGCGCGGCATACGCTATCTCGACAAAGAGAGCGCCACCGAATCGCAAGGAATCGGCGGCGCTCATGTTTCAAAAACACCTATGTATTAGGCATCGAGTTGCGCTTGACGCTCCTTATCGCGTTTGAGCAACGGCGCCAAGAACTTGCCGGTATAGCTCTGCGGGCATGCCGCAACCTGCTCTGGCGTACCCGAGACCACGACAGTTCCGCCACCGTTGCCACCCTCGGGACCCATATCGATCAGACGGTCGGCGACCTTGATGACATCGAGGTTGTGCTCGATCACCAACACCGTATTGCCCGCATCGACTAGACGCTGCAACACATCAAGTAACTGGCGAACGTCCTCAAAATGAAGACCGGTCGTAGGCTCGTCCAAAATATAGAACGTCTTACCCGTCTGACGGCGATGAAGCTCCTTGGCGAGCTTTACGCGCTGCGCCTCACCACCCGAGAGCGTCGTGGCGGGCTGGCCCAAGCTCACATAACCTAGGCCGACGTCATACAGGGTTTGAAGCTTTCGCTTGATCTGCGGAATATTCCCAAAGAAAGCCAGTGCCTCGGCCACGCTCATGTCAAGTACGTCCGAGATAGTCTTGCCACGATAGGTAACCTCGAGCGTCTCGCGGTTATAGCGCTTGCCGCCACAAGCCTCGCAGGGAACATAAATATCGGGAAGAAAGTGCATCTCAATCTTGATCTGGCCGTCGCCCTTGCACGCCTCGCAGCGTCCGCCGCTCACATTAAAGGAGAAGCGTCCCGGCGAGTAGCCACGCGCCTTCGACTCCGGCGTGCTCGCAAACAGCGCGCGCAGATCATCCCACAGGCCAATATAGGTCGCAGGGTTCGAACGCGGCGTGCGACCGATCGGCGACTGGTCAATGTCGATCACCTTATCGATGCACTCGATGCCCTCAATCTTCTTGTACGGACCCACGGGACGCGTCGAACGGTGGATGGCATTCGTAAGCGCGGGCGCAATCGTATCGGTGACCAGGGAGCTCTTGCCCGATCCCGAAACACCGGTAACGACTGTGAGCGTACCGAACTCAATCTTGGCGGTAACGTTTTTGAGGTTGTTGGCGCGGGCGCCCGTGATCTTAAGGCAGCCGCGGCCGGGCTTGCGGCGCTCGTCTGGCACGCGGATCATCCGCTTGCCGGTCAAATAAGCACCCGTCATGGAATCGGGGCACGCCATGATATCGGCAGGCGTTCCCGCGGCGACCACGTGCCCGCCGTTGACGCCCGCGCCTGGCCCCATATCGATCACATAGTCGGCAGCGCGAATCGTGTCCTCATCGTGTTCAACGACGATAACGGTGTTGCCGATATCGCGCAGGCGCTCGAGTGTCTTAATCAGCCGCTCGTTGTCGCGCTGGTGAAGACCAATCGAAGGCTCGTCCAGAATATAGAGAACGCCCATGAGGCCCGCACCGATCTGCGTAGCCAGGCGAATGCGCTGCGCCTCACCGCCGGAAAGCGTCGCCGAAGCACGATCGAGCGTCAGATAATCAAGGCCGACATCAACCAGAAAACGCAAGCGTTCCAGGATTTCCTTGACGATACGACCGCCGATGAATTGTTGACGCTCGGTGAGCTCAAGGTCCTCAAAAAACTCGAGCGACTCGCGGCACGACAGGCAACAAACCTCATAAATGGACTTGCCGCCCACGGTGACGGCGAGCATCTCGGGGCGCAGGCGAGCACCATGGCAGCTCGAACACGGCTCCTCGCGAATGTACTTCTCCAGGCGCGCCTTAGTGTTCTCGTTGGTCGTCTCGGTATAGCGCTCGTACAGGATATTGCGCACGCCCGAAAACTTGGTGTCCCACTGGCTGCGACGACCGTCGAGCTTTTGATAGTCCACCGAAATCTTCTTGTCGCCCATGCCATCCAAAAATGCACGGCGCACTCGCGGAGGTAGGTCTTCCCACGGTGTATCCGCGCTCACCTTAAAGTGCTTACAGACCGCGGCGAAGATCTGGGGGTAGTAGTTCGAATTGCCGAACAGGCTTCCAAAGACCCCATCGGCAATCGACTTCGACGGGTCCTCAATCAGCGCCTCGGCATCGACCGTTTTCTTAAAGCCCAGACCATCGCACTCGGGACACGCACCATAGGGCGCGTTGAACGAAAAGTCGCGGGGTTGTAGGTCGTCGATGGAGTGCCCGTGCTCCGGGCACGCCAGAGCCAACGAATACTCCAGCAGCTCGCCCTCGGTTCCCTCGGGAGCATCGCGATCGGGCAGCATGTACACGTTCACATTGCCGTGTGCCAAGGCAGTCGCCTGTTCAACCGACTCGGCGATACGGCCCAGAGAGTTTTCCCGAATCACGATGCGGTCGACTACGACCTCGATATCGTGCTTGAACTTTTTGTCCAGATCGATGGGGTCGTCGAGCGAGCGTACTTCGCCGTCGACACGCACGCGGCTAAAGCCCTCAGCCCGAAGATCCTCGAACAATTTTGCGTACTCGCCTTTGCGCCCGCGCACCACCGGTGCCAGCACAAACGCACGACGACCCTCTCCCGCTGCCAGGACCTTATCGGCGACCTGGTCGGTGGTCTGGCGTTCGATAACGCGACCGCACTCGGGGCAGTGTGGCGTGCCCACGCGTGCAAAAAGCAAGCGAAGGTAGTCATAAATCTCAGTTACAGTACCCACCGTCGAGCGCGGATTCTTGGACGTCGTCTTCTGATCGATCGAGACGGCCGGCGAAAGGCCGTCGATCGAGTCTAGATCGGGCTTGTCCATCTGGCCTAAAAACTGGCGCGCATAACTCGACAGGCTTTCCACGTAGCGACGCTGACCCTCGGCATAGATCGTGTCAAACGCCAGCGAGCTCTTGCCCGAGCCCGAAAGACCGGTAATGACCACGAGCTCGTCGCGCGGGATGGAAACATCGATATTGCGCAGGTTGTGTTCGCGCGCACCACGGATAACGATAGAAGAATCAGACATGGAAGCTCCTTGCCTCCTATAACCCCAAATCACACTGTCGATGAGTTTAACGCACTCAACGCGCACAGATGTTCGTAATACAAGATTCGCAGACCTTTTGCTTTGCGTGTCGGGTGCTTTGTTTCTCGAAATGCCGTGGAAAGGTTAGAGTAATCTAAAACTGAACTTAATTTGCTGTAACAGAGGAACGTCCATGACCGAAGATATCCCCCTTGAAATCACTTCGAGTGGCATGGCCAATCTGCCCATATTCATCGCCGTCCTTATCGTGGCCGCCGTCGTCGTGCGCGTGTATTTTTCAATCAGACACAACGAAAAACCGCCCATTGCCCGCGTCTTTTGGTGCGCGATGCTCCTCATCCCGCTCGGCATGGTAGCTGCATGGATTACGAATCAATTGCTCGTAAATGAGGACTGTTCCCTATGGGTCCTTTCTTATTCGGCGCTCGGTGCTGCCGCCGTCATACTTCTTGTCGAGCCCTTGGTTTCGGGACTTATCGACCAAACCGATCTTGCGACGGGAACGGTTGCCTGTATTTGCCGCGATATCCTTGTCGTCGCCGCTGTTTCAGCGCTCTCGTTCGTTTCACTCGAAATTGCCTGCAACGAAACGTTCTATCGCATTCCCGCCAACTCATTCGGGTTTTCCGTTGGGCTGCTCGCGACGGTTCTGCTCTCCCTTTATTTGCTGGGACAGCGTCATGGAGGCGTCATGGCCCTCGTGCCCGTCGTCTGTTGCACCCTTGGCATTGCCGAGCACTTCGTCATAACGTTTAAAGGCGAGGCCATCCTGCCGAGCGACATTTTGGCATTGGGCACCGCAATGGAAGTAAGTGAGGGATATGAGTTCACCTTCACTGCAGGAATCGTAACCTCACTCGCCCTGCTGGAGATTTCCCTGGGGCTTCTTTCGCTTATCCGACCGCGAAAGCTCCGTACGCCCGCCCATGTCTTCCCCGCAATCGCCGCTAACCTCTGCGCTTTTCTGCTAGTGACCGTTGTGGGGCTCTTGGGCTTTTCCAACATCGACTTGGAGCAGTCGCTGGATTTTGGATTTGACCGTTGGCAGCCCATCACCACGTATGCGTCTCAGGGTTTTATCACTTCGTTCACCGAAATGGTCAACGAGTTGCCCATTGAAAAGCCCGAAGACTATACGCCCGATGAGGCGCAGAGCATCGAACAGGAGCTCGCCGCCGCCTACGACAGCACGTATGGCTCGAGCGAGCAGCGCGCGGCGGCCGTTGCCCAGTTCAATGAAATCAAGCCGACGATTGTTGCCGTCATGAACGAGAGTTTTAGCGACCTTTCGTGCTTTGAGCAGCTCCAGGCGGCCGGGTACACCGGTCCCGCATTCTACAACTCGCTTCCCGACACACTTGTTCGCGGCACCATGCTCGCTTCGGTCACCGGTGGCGGAACGGCGAACTCCGAATTCGAATTTTTGACCGGAGCGACAACGGCCTTTGTCGGATTAGGCAAAATCCCCTATCAGCTGTATCAGATGAATAGTGTCAACAGCCTGGCAAAGGACCTTAAAGAGCTTGGGTATACTACTACTGCTATGCACCCGCAAAACCCCGTCAACTACCATCGAGATAAAATCTATCAGCAGCTGGGTTTTGGAGACTTTCTTTCAATCGGCGATTTCGAAGGTGCGCCCTATTACCATGCCGGCGTATGCGACTACGCCACCTACGACAAGATACTCGACCTGCTCAGAACCGACGAAGCCCCGCAGTTCATCTTTGACGTCACGATGCAAAATCACGGCGGCTACGACTATGGCACCGTTCCCGCCGAAGAGCTGACAAACTATTGGGTCGAGGGAGCCAGCGAGGGCGCCAATAGCGCGCTCAATACCTATCTCACCTGCATCAATGCATCCGACCGGGACCTCGAGTACTTTATCAATGAGCTCCGCAATATCGGCAGACCGGTTGTTCTTGTCTTTTTTGGCGACCATCAGCCGAGCGCCGCAACGACTCTCAACGACGAGCTGTACCCTCAGGAAGATACGGCAAGCCACGCTTTCCGTATCTATCAGTCGACCTATTTCGTCTGGGCCAACTATGAAATCGCCGGCAATACCGAGCTCAACGTCTACGACACCGTCGGGGCAAACGAGATTGCAGCTATTACCCTTAATAAGATCGGCGCCCCGCTCACTGACTATCAAAAGGCCCTGCTTGCAACAAGGTCAGATGTGCCCACCATCAATGTCGCCGGCTATATTGGTGCCGACGGGCTGCGCTACGACTTGGAATCTGAAGACAGCCCATACGCCTCGACGATCGACAAGCTGCAGCGCATGCAATACCTCGAGTTCGCCAGCAAAGTTCAGTAAGCCCGCCCATTCGCTTGGACCCATCGTATTGCAAGCACGCTCGGCCCAAATGCATCGCAAATGACTCCCGCTCGCAAACGAGGGTACAATGACGCTCGTGTCACACCGCGGGGCTCCGGCCCCAACATATACAAAGGAGTCATACATGGGTTGCGAGCACGCACAAGCAGCCGGCGGACAATCAACGCCGTCGCAATTTGAAGAGAATACGCTGTCGGAGGTCAAGCGCGTTATCGCTGTGCTTTCCGGCAAGGGAGGCGTCGGCAAGTCGTTTGTGACGGGCGCCATCGCAACCGAGCTCGCCCGCCGCGGCAACAAGGTTGGCATTCTCGACGCCGACATCACCGGCCCCTCCATCCCCAAAATGTTCGGCATGAGCGGACGCCATGTCCATGCCCTCGGCAACCTCATGCTGCCCGAGATCTCCGAGCACGGCGTCAAGGTCATGAGCTCCAACCTGTTGCTCCAAAACGAAACCGATCCCGTCCTTTGGCGTGGCCCGGTTATCGCGGGCGCCATCAGGCAATTCTGGAGCGAGACCTCGTGGGGCCCCATCGACTACCTGCTGGTCGATATGCCTCCGGGAACGGGTGACGTCGCGCTCACCGTTTTCCAATCGCTGCCCGTCGATGGCATCGTCATCGTCACGAGCCCGCAAGACTTGGTCTCGATGATCGTCGCCAAGGCAGTCAACATGGCCGAGAAGATGAACGTCCCTATTCTGGGCATTGTCGAGAACATGAGCTATATCGAGTGCCCCGACTGCGGCAAGAAGATCGAGGTCTTTGGTAAGAGCAAGCTCCCCGAAGTCGCCGAGCGCTACAACCTCGACATCTTGGGTCAGCTTCCCATCAATCCGTCACTCGCCGAGGCCTGCGATAAGGGTGAAGTCGAGACCGCACTGCCCGATGACATGCTGCCCAAGGCCGTCTCCGCCGTTGAGGCCATCGCCCCGCACAAGACAGACGAGGCCTAAGTGAACGCAAGCGCCTTCTATGACGTCTTGGTGATCGGCGGCGGGGCCTCGGGCCTCGCCGCCGCCATTACGGCGGCGCGTGGCGTCAAAAAGGGCGTCTCTTATACA
>DXLR01000048.1:0-5540 GCA_019414625.1 Collinsella sp. | reverse complement strand
TTACTAGGCCTATTGCGCGACTCACGCCCGATGATGCGGAAGTCCCACCATCAACACCGACTTCCGCAATGGACGTCTGCTGCTCCCCTACCGTTGGAACGTGAATCTTCTGTCCATCGACGACCTTAGATGCCCGATTGAGCCCCGTAACGTCTGCCTCGGGCGCCAGCCCGCCGGCGGCATCAATCGCCTGAGCCACCCGCGCGCCGTCCTTGAGACGATATACGCCGGGCGATACAACGGCGCCATCAACATCGACATAAACCTCTTCCGCAGCAGACGCCTTAGGCGAAGAGCCTTCGGATGTCTTTCCGCTCGAAGCATCGCCGGATCCCGGCTCCACTAACGAGCCCGTACCATCAGTGCGCTCAAACGACACACCGCCGGCACCGCCGCCAAGGTTCGCCATCGCCAAGCCGCTCGCCATCGCAATGACGCCCAGCATCGCCACCACCACAGCCTTATGACCGAGCAGCTTGCCCGCCCAGCGGTCCATCTTTTTGACCCGTTCGTGTTGTTCGCGCTGCGCCATAGCAAAACCTCCCAACAACATCGTGTCAGGAAAAGAGCCCTGCAACAGCCATGCTTCAAAACCGGTTTTCGCGGTCAAACCAAAAGCTGACCAAAACCT
The DNA here is from genome assembly GCA_019414625.1 of Collinsella sp. GTDB lineage: Bacteria > Actinomycetota > Coriobacteriia > Coriobacteriales > Coriobacteriaceae > Collinsella. The sequence continues at coordinate 4,909 of DXLR01000048.1, read as the reverse complement.
TGCACAAATCTGTCCATTTATTCAGGCACACGTCAGCAAATGAACACTTAGCCGCAAAATGCCCAGATAGCAAAAGACCGACGATGCAAGCGCATCGTTGGTCTATGCACAAATTTACTCGTGATCTTGGTAAATCTCACGCGGAGCAAGCTCCGAATGTTTGCGCTTTAAGGTCTTAGGGGCCTTATACGTGTTGCTTTCGAAGTCGATGTACTCGGTCTGCTTGAGTAGGCGCTCGATCATCTCCTCGTGATCGAACAACTCCCAGGCCTCATGCACGGCATCGAGTTTAGCGTGCGTCTCGGGACGACGCGGCATAAACAGCGTGCAGCAGTCGGGAGCGGCCTCAGTCGAGATATCGAACGTACCAATCTCCTCGGCGCGCGCGATGATCTCCTGCTTGTCCGAACCGATGAGCGGACGGAACACGGGGATCTTCACGGCCTCGTTAACGGCCATGATATTCTCAAGCGTTTGGGAGGCAACCTGTCCAAGCGATTCGCCCGTCACGATGGCCTTGGCGCCCTCGATGTGTGCAATGCGCTCGGCAACCGAATACATAATGCGGCGATACATGATCACGCGCAGGTTGCTGGGACAGGTGACCGAAATCTCACGCTGGCAGTCGCCAAACGGCACCACGTACAGGCGGCCGATCTGGACACCCGGCTCCAGCGCACGGATGATGTCCTGCACCAAATACTCGCTCGTATCGGGCGTCTGCGGACGACCAGAGAAATGTACCGGCACGCACACCGCGCCGCGACGCGCGAGCATCCAGGTCGCCACCGGAGAATCGATACCCGACGACAGCAGCGTCACGACCTTGCCAGCAGAACCCACCGGCAGGCCGCCCACGCCGCGCTCGGAGCGCGCATACACGTAGACGCTACCCTGGACCACCAGTACGTTCACCATAGCGTCAGGATCGTGCATCTGAACCTTTTTATCAGGAAACGCCTCGCACAACACCTCGCCCACCTGACGATTGATGTCAATCGAGGTGAGCTCATAGTCAGTATTGGAGCGCTTGGCGTGCACCTTAAACGAATCGAAGGAACCAAACTCACGCAGCGCCTTCACGGCGGCAGCACAGTACTCCTGAGGGTCGCGATTGGTGTGATACGCCAAAGACACACGAGCAACGCCGGGAACGGTGCGAATGACACGCGCCGCCTCGTCGGCCTGATGCTCGTTAAAGGTCACGAGGATATAACCGGAAATTCGAGACACGGCATTCACGGAAAAGGCGGCCAAGGCCGCCTTGATGTTATCCATGAGGATATGCTCAAAATGTGCACGGTTCTTACCCTTCAGTCCAACCTCGTGATAGTGGACCAGGCAGACGCGAGCCGCCATTTAGGCTTCAGCAACCTTGTGGCCGAGCGCCTTCTCATAACGGGCCTCGTCGTAAGAGATGTCGCCGTCGACAATCTCATCCATAGCCATCGAAATGGTATCGGCACCGGAAAGCCCGATGGTGATGTCATCGACATCCTGGACGGCAAGCACGCGGTTGTGCTGGCCACGCAGCATGCTATTGATGTCGCAGGCGCGCTTGGAGGCAAGCGAAGCGAGCAGGAAGCGGTTGTGATCGGTCTTCTCCAGAAGATCGTCAATGCAAGGCTTTACAACGGACACGGACCTCAGATCCTTTCATGCATATCGAGAACGCGAACGAGCTCATCGGTCGCGCGGTCGAGATCGTCATTAACCACGACGTCGTCGTAGCGGTCGGCAAGGGCAAGCTCATCGGCGGCGTTTGCCATACGCAGCTCAATCGTCTCGGGCGTCTCGGTACCGCGACCGACTAGACGCTCGCGAAGCACCTCGAGCGAAGGTGGCTTGATAAAGATCAGCACGGCCTCGGGGAAACGCTCCTTCACCTGCAGGGCACCCTGGACATCGATCTCCAAGATGAGAGACGAACCAGAGGCGAGCTTGGACTGAACCTCGCTCACCAACGTGCCGTAGCAGTTACCGTGGACCTCGGCCCACTCAACAAACTCACCGTTTGCCACGCGGCGGTCGAACTCCTCACGCGTCAGGAAAAAGTAATTGACGCCATCGACCTCGCCTTTGCGTGGGGCTCGCGTGGTAGCCGAAACCGTCAGGCCCAGGTTAGAGCGACGCTCGCGCACACGAGTGACGAGCGTGCCCTTGCCCGCGCCTGACGGTCCAGAAATCACAAAGAGCTTTGAATCCTGAGCGCTCACTTATTTGGTCAGCTGCTCGAGGAGCTGCTCGCGCTGACGGACGCCAAGGCCCTGAACGCGACGGGTAGCAGAGATGCCGAGCTCCTCCATGATCTTGGCGGCCTTGGCCTTACCATAACCAGGGAGAGACTCGATGAGGGTGGAAACCTTCATGCGGGAAGCGATGGGGTCATCGGAGTTGAGCACGGACTCGAGGGACTTCTCGCCCTTCTTGATCTGCTCGCGAAGCTCAGCGCGGGCGTGACGTGCGGCAGCAGCCTTCTCAAGAGCCTGCTTACGCTGCTCATCGGTAAGCTGAGGGAGTGCCATTCGTACCTCCAAATAGTTGGGTTATATCTGATTCAATAATTGGCATTTTAGCACGTAGAACGTACAAAATGCCCAATCGCGGGTCCATAGGTTAGACGATACCCGCAAAAAGTGCAATATACTGCGCCCAAAGTTAAGCCCCTGACCTGCGATTCCACACAAAGGATGGGAAAGTTTACGCAGGCACAGGGGCTATTTTGTGCTAATGAGACCCAAAAGTGGTGACTTAGGGGAATCTTTTACGCGACGTTTTCGACCAGCTCGGCGACGATGGCGTCAAAGGCGGCGACCGGATCGTCGGCGCCGGTGATGGGACGGCCCACCACAATGTGGCTTGCGCCTCGCTCGATAGCCTGGGAAGGCGTCGCCACACGGGACTGGTCACCAAGGGCGGCACCAACCGGACGCACACCCGGAGTCACGATCAGGGCATCGGGACCCAACAGCTCACGCATGTCGTGAGCCTCCATCGGCGAGCACACGATACCGTCGATGCCGTTGGCCTGAGCGAGCTTTGCCAGGCGGGCGGCCTCCTCAGCCACGGGCGACTCGACGCCGATCTCGCTCAAGGCATCCTGATTCATGCTCGTAAGAACGGTGATGGCGACGAGCTTGGCGCGGTCCTCGCGCACCTCCTCGGCACCCTCGCGGCAGGCAGCGAGCATGGCGCCCGAACCCAAACCGTGGACCGAAAGCAGATCGGCACCAGCAAGCGAGGCCGAGCGGGCGGCACCGCGAACCTGATGCGGAATATCATGGAACTTAAGGTCAAGGAAGACCTTAAAGCCCAGGTCCTTAAAGGTCTTGACGATCTGGGGACCCTCAGCGTAATAGAGCGTCATGCCAACTTTGAGCCAAGCGGCATGGCCCGAAAGCTCGTGGGCAAGCTCGAGCGCACGCTCACGGTCGCAGTCGAGGGCGACGATTACGCGGTCGCGGGCATCGGTCTCTAGCATTCGAAAGCACCTACCAGTTCGTTGATGTCCTTTACGCCTTGGGACTCAGCCCAGGCCTCGAGCTCATGCGCGATCTTGAGCGAAGCGCACGGATCGACGAAGTTGGCCATGCCGACCGACACGCAGGTGGCACCGGCCAGGATAAACTCAGCCGCATCCTCGCCGGTCATGACACCACCGACACCGTTGATGGGGATATCAACGGCCTGGGCAACCTCCCAGACCATGCGCACGGCGATGTGGTGGCACAGCGGGCCCGAAAGGCCGCCCTTGGGCTTTGCCACGCGGGACTTGCGGGTATGGACGTCGATGGCCATGCCCTGAATGGAGTTGATGACCGAAAGGCCGTCGGCGCCGGCAGCCTCGAGGGCCTTGGCGATCTCGGCGACGTTGACCGGCGCCATCTTCACGAACAGCGGCTTATCGGTCACCTTGCGGCAGGCAGCCATAACGGAAGAGGCGCCCTCGGGCGTGGAGCCCATGGCGGCACCGCCGGCGGCGATATTGGGGCAGCTCACGTTGATCTCGTAGCCGGCAGCCCAGGGGCACAGCTCGACATACATCTCGAGTGCGCGGACAAACTCGTCAACGGAGTGGCCGGCAACCTGACAGATGACCTGGCAACCGTCCTTGGACAGTTGCTCGAGCCACGGGCCGGACTCGCGGGCAAAGGCGGACACGCCAGGGTTTTGAAGGCCCACGGAGTTGATCATGCCGCCGGGAATCTCGGCCATACGGGGCGCGGGGTTGCCGGGCCAGGGCTCGGCAGCGCAACCCTTGGTGGTGATGGCGCCCAGCTGGGAAACATCAAAGAAGTTCTGGAACTGCCAACCGTAGCCAAAGGTACCGGCTGCGGTGTTGATGGGGTTCTGCATCTTGACGCCGCCGAAATCGACGGCCATGTTCACGGTACCCACTAGAAGACCACCACCTTGGAAGCATCGAACACGGGGCCGCACATGCAAGCACCCTTCATACCGTCGACCGTCTCGACATTGCAGGTGTTGCAGGCGCCAAAGCCACAGCTCATCATGCGCTCGAGCGACACCTCGCAGTACGCACCGGCCTCGGCGGCAGCGGCGGCGACTTTCTTCATCATGACAGCGGGGCCGCAGCTGGCCACATAGTCGTAGCCGCCCTCTCCGAGCAGCTCGGCTGCCGGGTCGGTGCAAAAACCGTGCGTGCCCAGCGTGCCATCATCGGTGCACACGTTAACCGTGGCGCCAAGCGCGCGGAACTCATCGACACCCACGGCCTTGGAAGCGGTGCCAAAGCCCAGGCAAACGTCGACATCCACGCCCTGCTCGACAAGCTTGCCGGCAAGGCAGAGCACGGGCGGAACGCCGATGCCGCCCGCCACGAGCAGCGCCTTCCTGGTGCCCTCGGGAACAAGCCAGCCGCGGCCGCCAGGGCCCAACAGGTTGGACT
>DXLR01000047.1:0-12762 GCA_019414625.1 Collinsella sp. | reverse complement strand
CGTGAGCGGAGATGCCCTCGCTCCAGCTGCCAAAGCTGCGCCAACCGCCGCCACGTGCACTCCAGCCCCAGGCGTTGTAAGAATTGGCGCAATAAGCACCCTTGGTGCTCTCGATGCAGGCGATGGCGGGGGACCAACGGGGGTCGACACCGGTATTCCAAGCGGCGACGGCAAAGTTATAGCCCTGGCCTGCCATGGGGGAGCCGGCGAGATAATTGTCGATGCGGCCTGTCCACTCATTAATGAACGAATCGTAATCGGAGCTACCAGTATTGGAGCTGTTCACCGTGGTGTCGATGGTGGTGTTGGTGTTGGTGGCCTGGCTGCTGGAATTGCTGCCGCTTACGCCCTCGCCCGAGAGCTTCTCGGCGGCAGCGGCCTTATCGGCCTCAAGCTTGGCAAGCTCGGCGGCATTTTCCTGCTCGGCTTTTGCCTGTGCCTCGCTGCGGAGCTGCTGGGCCTGCGCCAGTGCATCCTCGGCGTTTTTCTGCTCTGCCTCAAGCTGAGACTTGGCCTGCTGGAGCTCGGCCTTGTTCTGCTCGAGTTCGGTTTGCATGTTATTGAGCTGTTCAATCTCGTCGACGCTCGAGCTCGTGATCTGGTTGGTGTATTTACAGGTCGTGATGAACTCACCCAGGCTCTGCGCATTGACCAGGAAGCTCACGATGGGATTGGTGCCCTTCTGATACTTGTACAGATCGCGCATGGCGGAGCTTGCCTTGGCCTGCTGCTCGGGAAGCTTAGCCTCGATTTCCTCGATGCTCGCCTCATTGGAGTCAATCTGCTTTTGCAGGTCATCGAGTTTGGTGCGAGCGTCGTTGTAGGCGCTCGTGGCGGCTTCGATCTTCTGCTGGGCTGCGGAAAGCTGGTCCTGCGTTGCCTGCGAGGCGGCATACGCCGCAACGGGGGAGAGCATCGGCGTGGCCGTCAGCGCAACGGCGAGCGCGGCGCTCGTGATGATACGAGCCGGCTTCGACGCAATGAGCGCTGCGGTGCGATGATTCGAATGCTGCATCCAGTCCCTCTGCAATCAATCGTAGGTTATGGTTCGAACGGTATTCTACTACTGCTTTCGACCTCAACTTGAACCTTAAAGGTTCCAAAGGGTCAAGTTGAACTTGAGGCTTTGGCTTTGACCTGCAGTTATGATGAATTGTTGAGAAACCATAGAGTTCAACTTTAACGTTACTGGGGCCTGTTTGCGGACGGGCTTTCGGCCGTGAAAGCTATCTCAACAGGGGGTTTGCAGCTACAAGGCCCCATCGCGGTGAGTGCGGCTTTATGCTGGACGATTACGTCGATTGCCATAGATACGGTGGAGCTTTGGGCGCCGGCGGCTTGGCACGCTAGAATAAATCAGTTGCGCAAAGACCGCCCGTTGTGTGGGCAGTTCATGATAGGAAGTTTCCATGGCATTGCAATTTACAGAGCGCGAGTTCATTCCCGTGCTGCTCGGTGGCGACATCAACGCCTATTCGGTGGCGCGCGCCTTCTACGAGGAGTACCAGGTCAAGAGTCTGGTCTTTGGCAAGTATCAGACGGGCCCCGCGTACCGCAGCCAGATTATCGACTACACGCCCAACGTGGATATCGACACCATGCCCGCGATGCTCAAAACCGTCAACGGCATTGCCCAAGCGCATGCCGACAAGACGATTGTCCTTGTGGGCTGTGGCGATAACTATGTTGCCCTCGTGGCTCAGGCCAAAGATGCTCATGAGCTGGCGGATAACATCGTCGCTCCCTACGCGCCCTACAGCATGCTCGAGCAGTGCCAGAAGAAGGAGATCTTCTACGAGCTGTGCGAGAAGCATGGCGTGCCCTATCCGCACACGTTTACCTTTACCAAGGCGATGCTCAATGCCCAGGGTGAGGCGCCTGCCGAAGTGCTCGACCAGATCGATTTTCCTTACCCGATGATTCTGAAGCCTTCCGACGGCATCATGTGGTGGCAGCATGAGTTCGAGGGCCAGAAGAAGGCCTATGAGATTGCCGACCGCGCCGAGCTGGAACAGGTCATTCGCGATTCGTATGCCAGCGGCTACACCGACGACCTGATCTTGCAGGATCGCGTGCCCGGCAACGACGAGTACATGCGCGTGCTCACCAGCTATTCCGACCGCAACGGTAAGGTCCGCATGATGTGCCTGGGCCATGTGCTGCTCGAGGAGCATCAGCCCCACGGTGTCGGCAACCACGCCTGTATCATTACCGAGCCCAACGACGAGCTCATGGGCGGCGTGCGCAAGTTGCTCGAGGACCTTCACTTTGTGGGCTATTCCAACTTTGACGTTAAGTACGACGAGCGCGACGGCTCGTTTAAGTTCTTCGATTTCAACACGCGCCAGGGCCGCAGCAACTACTACGTCACTAACAGTGGCTTTAACGTTGCCAAGTATGTGGTGGACGAGTATGTGTTCAACCGCCCGTTTGAGCCGGAGTTTGTGACGGCGCAGGACGAGGCGCTGTGGATGGTCGTCCCCATGGGCGTCGTCGACAAGTACGTCAAGGATCCCGAGCTGCGCGCTAAGGTGCATCGCCTGGACAAGGAAGGCAAGGGCGCCGACCCTTCGTTTATGAAGGGCGACTTTGTCTTTAACCGCTGGCTGCGCATGTGGCACACCAAGCTGCGCCACTTTAAGCTGTTCAAGACGTATTACAAGTAGATGAGCGCGGCGCCCGTCCGGTTTGCATCGGGCGGGCGCGGGTATGATACGCGCAATTGCGCAAGCGTCACCAAGGAGGCGGCGATGGAAAAGCTGGGAGTTATCGGCGGCATGGGCGCCGAGGCCACGTCGTATTACTACGACCAGGTGGTGCGTCATACGGCTGCTGCCTGCGATCAGGAACATATCGACATGGTGGTGCTCTCCAAGTCGACCATGCCCGACCGCACGCTGGCCATTAAGACCGGCGAGCATGCCAAGCTGCTGGCGACCATGAAAGAGTGTGCCCAGGCACTCGAGTCGCTGGGCTGTGCGCACATTGCTATTCCCTGCAACACGTCACACTACTTCTACGACCAGATCCAGTCGTTTACGAAGGTGCCGATTATCCACATGCCGCGTGAGTCGGTGCGCTATGCTCTGGCCGGTGCGGTGATGGGGGAGTGCGAGTTCGACCCCAACCTGAGTATGCCGGCCGAGCCGGTGCACAAGATTGGCATCATGGGCACCGACGGAACCGTGGGCGCGGGCGTCTACGGCCGCGAATGTAAGGCTGCGGGTGTTGAGGTTGTCTATCCCAGCGAGAAACGTCAGAACGATGTGATGTCGCTTATCTACGATGATGTGAAGGCCGGACGTGAGCCCGATATGGATAAGTTCGACCGCGTGATGTGGGAGTTCGCCCGTAGCGGCTGCGACCGCGTCATTCTGGCCTGCACCGAGCTCTCGGTGCTGCAAAAGTACCGAGAGATGCCCGAGATCACCCTCGACGCCATGGATGTCCTGGTGCGCGAATCCATCATCTGCAGCGGCGCCCCCTACCGCCTCTAGCTTCCGACCCGCCAAAAAGGGACAGGTTAATTTTGGTAGGTTTTATCTGGTGAAACAGTAAAGGCCTCGGCTCGTTTGGTGCGAGCCGAGGCCTTTTGCGTTGGGCGGTTGCTGGTGGCAATGGGTTAGAACAGGAAGCCGATGGCGATGAGGGCGATGCTGACGATGAGCACGGCGATGTCCAGGCCCTTGATGGGGTAGCGCTTGTACGAGCTGGCGCGCGTACGCAGATAGAAGCCGCGTTGTTCTGCCGCCAAGGCTGTGGCATCGGTCTTGCCCACGCTCGAGATGAGCAGTGGCACGCACAGTGGCAGCATGAGCTTAAGCTTCTTGATGGGGTTCTTGGTGTCGTACTCGACGCCGCGTGCGGTCTGCGCCTCCATGATGGCGTTCATCTCCTGACCAAACACCGGCACAAAGCGCAGCGCCGTGGTAAAGGTGAAGGCATAGCGATACGGTACGTGCAGCACCTCGACGCAGGCGTTGGCAAGGTCGTTGAGCTTGGTCACCATGAGCATGAGGATGAGTGGTAACGCCACACCCAGTAGGCGCAGACAGGCCTTCGATCCTGTGATGAGGCCCGTGTCGGTGATAAAGCCCCACACCACGTTGCCATCGCGCATAAAGGCCAGCTGGAGCACCAGCATGATAAGCGCGAGCGGGATCAGCAACTTGAGCAGCGAGAACAGACGGTCGACGACGCCGGCATAGGCGCCCAGCGCAAGGGTGAGTGCCAAAAAGCCCAGCAGCGCCACGTAGGTGTCGGACAAGAAGATGCCGACGATGATGGCGGCGGCGAGGCCCAGTTTGACGACGGGGTTCAGGCGATGCAGTAGCGTATCGCCCGGCATGTAGTCGATGACGTTAACCACGGTGGACCATCTCCTTGGTAATTCGAACGACATCGGTGACCTCGCTCACCTGCGCAAAAGCGGGCGAGACGGAAGATGCCAGACGGCGCGAGAGTTCAATAACCTGGGGAGGCTCCACGTAGGCACGCCGCATGAGATCGATGTTCGAGAATAGCTCGTGCGTGCGGCCGCGGTCGAGGATGCGACCGTCGACCATCACCACGATGCGCTCGGCAAAATCCGAGACGACTTCCATATCGTGGCAGACCATGATAACGGCGCAACCACGCTCGGCCATGGTGCGCACCGTTTCCATGACGGTCATGCACTCGCGGTAATCAAGGCCGCTCGTGGGCTCGTCGAGCACGACGATCTTGGGCTCAACCACTACGACGGAGGCAAGCGCCACCATTTGTCGCTGACCGCGCGAGAGCGAGAAGGGCGCCTCGTCGGCCGGCAAGCCAAAGCGGTCGATGACGAGTTGGGCACGACGCAGAGCCTCGGCACGGTCCATGCCGCCAAGCTCCAAGCCAAAGGCGACCTCGTCGAGCACGGTGTCCTTGCAGATCTGGCGGTCGGGGTTTTGGAAGAGGGTCGCGACCTCGCGAGCGATGCGGCTCGTGGGAACGGCTGCGGTATCCAGTCCCGTGACGCGCACGCTGCCCGAGGCGGGCTTAAGCAGGCCTGTGAGCAGTTTGGTGAGCGTGGTCTTGCCGGCGCCGTTTTGGCCGACGATGCCCACGAGCTCGCCAGGATAGAGCGTCAGGCTAAGGTCGTGTACGGCGGCTCCGCCATTGGGATAGGCAAACTCAACATGGTCGAAGGTGAGTACGGGTTCGGCGTCCTTGGCATGAGGACGCAACGACGGTGCATGCGGGGAACCGGCGGGCGCCTGGGCTTCGATAGCCGCGTGTGCGGGGTCGACGATGCCCGAAATCAGGCGCTCGGCCTCATCGACATCCAAGCAGGGGGTGCCGCTTACCAGGCCATCGGTTTCGAGGCTATTGAAGATACGCGTGACGCGAGGGCAGTCGACGCCGATGGCACGGAGCTCGTCGGTATGCGCGAAGACCTCGTGTGGCTCGCCCTGCAGCGCGATTTCGCCATGATTGAGCACGAGCACGCGGTTGCAGTACTCCGAAAGCAGGGCGACCTTTTGCTCAACGACGACGATGGTGATGCCGAGTGCACGGTTGGCCTCACGCAGGGTCTCGAAAACCAGCGTGGAGCTGGCGGGATCGAGTGCCGCGGTGGGCTCGTCGAGAACCAAGACGCGCGGACGCATGGCGAGGATGGCGGCGATGGCCACTTTTTGCTTCTGTCCGCCCGAGAGGGTGGCGATCTCGCGGTCGCGCAGGTCGCTGATGCCGACGGTCTCGAGCGTTTCGCTCACGCGCTGCTCGATCTGGTCGTGGGGAACGCCAAAGTTCTCGAGGCCAAAGAGCATCTCGTCCTCGACGACCGAAGCGACCATCTGCGTGTCGATATCCTGCAGCACACTGCCGACGATTTGCGAGACGTCGGTGAGCGAGACTTCGCAGGTGTCGTGGCCGTCGACCATGACGGACCCAAAGAACGTGCCGGTGTAGTGGTGGGGCACGGCACCCGACAGGCAGGCGGCAAGCGTGGACTTGCCGGCGCCCGAGGGCCCGATGATGCCGATGAAATCTCCCTTGTTCACGCTGAGCGAGATGTGGCTGAGCGCCTGCTCGGTCTGCGTGCCATAGGAGAACGAGACATCGTCGACGTTGATGATCGTTTCCATGGATACCTTTCATAGTCATTGGGGACAGTCTTAAATGACCAGTTGTTTAAGACCGTCCCAAAAAAGTTCGTTGTTTGGGACGGTCTTTGGTGGTGAAGCACGGAGACGGCTTTACGAGGGGGCCCAGGTTGGCGCGAAAGAGGAGCGAAGCGTACTTGGGTACGCGAGCGTCGAATGAACGCCAAGATGGGGTGGCTCGTAAAGCCCCGAGCGGGTTAGCTGAGCTTCAGGGCCTTCTGAATGGGCAGGTAGAGGGCGCCGACCAGAATGGCGTTGAACACGGCGGTCATGGCGACGACGGGCAGCATGGCTGCGGCGAGCTCGCCGACCACGCCGAGCATGGCCATCTTGATGACCATGAAGATGACGCCCGAGACAAAGGTGGTCACGAACGTCGCGACGATGGCGACGGCAGGCTTAACCTGGCAGCCCTTGGCAGCAGCGTTGACAATGACGGCCATGAGCATGGCGGCGATGCCCTCGGCGGCAAAATCGACAAACGGCGAGGTGGTGGTGATCTGGATCACGGCAGCCGAGATAAGGCCGATGACGAGCGCCTGACCGATGTTAGGGCGAACGACCAGGATGGTGAGGCAGAAGGCCGAGATGATGAACTCGGGGCTGATCATGCCGCCCGAGATGCCCGAGATTGCCTTGCCGACGGTGAAGTTGAGGATGAAGCCGGCGGCGAGCAGGATGGCGAGCAGGACGAGGGCGCGGACATCGAGTTTGCCGCGGTCGGCGGTCTGGACGGTGCGGGGTTGGGCGGCGGTGGTGTTCTGAGACATGGTGAAAATCCTTTCGGAATGGGAGTGCAAGAGAAAAGCGGAGGCGCGTGATGCGAATGCGATCGGGCTCGAGATAGAAAAAGGCCCCCGGTCGAAACCGGAGGCCTTCCAATCACCTAGAGCGCAAAAACAGGCGTGAGGGACTCACTGTCGACCGATCGTATTCGCATCACGCCACCACCAGTTGTTGAGAGAGTTCATCGTGTTCTTCATGTTGGTGGCTCCTTTCGTGATGTCGTGGCGCGGTCGCACCTAGTTGCTGTTGCGCTGCACTATAGCACAGCGAAGTGTGTGCGGGGAAATCTTTTTTAAAAGATTTCAGGCGGGTTTCCCGCCGGTCAAAAGAGCGGGCTGAGCGGGCGAGGCTGCCATTGCTGCCTTGCCCGCTCAGCTAGGACATGAGGGCCTTAGGCCTTCTTGCGACGATAGATCACGTAGGCGCAGACACCGATGATGACGACGGCGCCAACGGCCATGACAGCCATGTTGTTGCCCTCGGACTTCTCCTCGGTGGCCTCTTCCTCTTTGACCTCGGGCTCGGCTACATCCTCATCGGAGAGGGCCTCGTCGGCGTAGGTGATGGACTCGACCAGGCAGTCGTTGTCGGCATCGTAGTCACTCGGGACGAACTCCTCGGAGAAATCCTCCTCCTTGAGGTAGTCACGCATCTCCTCGAGCATAGCCTTGCACTTGAGGTAGGTGTTCTTGGTGGCAGCCTTGCCGGCCTTGTTTGCCAGGGCGGTGCGGGCCTCGGTGCCCTCAGTGGCCTGCATAGCATCGTCGACGGTTAGGTTCTGCTCGATGAGTTCCTTCTGCAGGGCGTCGAGATAGGCGCGGACGCCGGTGGCGCAGTGGTCGCGGTTCTCATAGGCGAGTGTGTTGATGTCCATGAGGACGTAGTTGATGGAGTTCTTGGGCTCCTCGTTGTTCACGACGTCTTCCTCTTCGCAGTGATCGAAGGAGACATCCTGATCGCTGAAGTAGGGGCTGACCTCGGTGAGCAGTGCGGAGTAGAAGGGGATGGCGACGGAGAATTCGGCGTTGGAGAGCATCTCCCACTGAATGGTCGCGATCTCGGGGTCCATGCCCTGACGGATCTGGAAGGTGTGGATCTCGGTGTTGCGGTTGGAGCCAATGGCATAGGCGCCGTCGGTGTTGGCGTTGAGGCCGGCGACATTCTCGCCACGAGTAGCAAAGCTGCGGATCATCTCAAAGGTGTTCCAGTCGGACTTGCCGGGCTGGAAGAACAGCGGCTGCATCTCGTGGACCAGGGCACCGGTCGTGGCGCGAGCATCTTCGCGCTCGTCCTTAACGATCTCGTAGTCGGTGCCCTCGGCAAGCGGAGCCATGAAGTAATCGCGGCCCTGGATATAGCGCGACCAAGAATGCATGGCCTGCTCGCTAATTTCCTCACCGTAGGTCTGGGCAACGTCGAACTGGCCGTCATCGAAGTACTTGGCAAAGCCCTTTTCTTCGGGCATGGTCTGAATGTCCTTGGAGTGGAGGCAGTTCTCGGTGTCGTCGAGGTTAACCTTGTAGTTAAGGTTGCCGATGTTAGGGTTGACCGAGGCGATGTCGTCGGTGAGCTTCATGGCAATCCACTGATGGCCAGAAAGTCCGGCGAACAGCCAAGTCTCGTTGTTGTCGGCGATGATGACCTGGTCGTTGGTGCAGATGCCCTGCTCGTCGACCAGACTTCCGAGGAGCTCGACGCCCTCGCGGGCCGTGGCGCTCTCGCCCAAGATGACGCTGGCGTAGTTGTACTCACCGATGCCGGTCTCCTCGGTGAGGGGGTCGGCCTCCTCGGCCTTCTCGTTGTAGGAGGTGCTCAGCGTGGCAGAGCAGGAGACGCCCTTCTCGTTGATGCCAGCCTCGGAATAAGCGTCATAGCGATCTTCCCACTGAGAGGGGTTGTCGCGAACGAAGGTGTAGCGATACGTGGGGCCCGTGGACTTGTACTCAAAGCCGGATTCGAGCGAGGTGTACTTGCTACCGTCCTTGTGCGCAGGCTCAATGCCAAAGTGCTTGATATAGCGTGTGCTAAAGTCCTCTGCGCGGCCGTAGTACGTGTTGCCGTCCGCCGTGAGTTTGCTGCCCATGTAGATCTGGGTGCAAGCGAGTGCCGAGGTCGGCATGGCCATAATGGCCGCAGCTCCGAATGCAAGGCCGCAGCCAAGCTTCTTGAGCGTGTTGACGGGATGAGTAAACCTCATGATCCCTCCCAACCGTTGAAACCCCGCGGAACCGTGCAGGATTTCAGCTAATAAATACATCTATTAGCCTATCGGAAGTCTAAAGAGTATTCACTAGATTCGATGAAATACTCGATGAGCGTCATAAAATATGCGATGAACGGATAAGAATACTCATTTTGTGGCTTTAGTTAAATAAAGGCCCCCTGCATTTACTGCAGTGGAATAAAGCGCCAGACAATACTCAAAAAGAAAACTCTCCCGCTGTTTAGAATTTGCATAAACAGCGGGAGAGTCGATAACTGGATGAATATCATACCAATGTGGTTTTACTTCTTCCGACGGTGAATCACGTTAATGGCGTAGCCGACGAGCATGGCCAGAACGATGACGATAAAGCCAAGAAAGGGATTGTCGTTCACGGGGTCCTCCTATTTTCCGAGCGGTGAGAATTCGTCGACGATGATATCAAGGCATTGCGGCAGCGCGCGAGCGCCAAAGACGCCGGAGTTGCTGGAGATGATCTCTCCATCGAACTGCATACCCAGCGATGGCGTGCAGGTGATCTTGGCTTCCTTGGTCTGGATGATCTTAAACTGCGGACGGCCGAGCACTTTGCCAGCGGGGTCGAGCGCGGCGGTAATTACCGTGGGGAGCAGCTGCATCGTGCGCACGGGCTCAATAACGACGATGTCGACCATGCCGTCGTCCATGCGGCAGTTGGGGAACAGGTTGATGTCGTTTTGGATGACCGAGGTATTGCCTGCCATGCAGCAGATGCCGTCGAGCTCCTCGACAATGCCGTCGTGCTCAATGGTAAAGTGCGCCACCGTGGGGTTGGGCGTGGCGAGCGCGGAGAGGAAGTAGGCGATCTCGCCAATGTCGTTTTTGGTGGGAGCGGCCTTCATCATGATCTCGGCGTCGAAGCCCGAGCCGGCGATGATGATAAAGCCGTGGCGCTTCTCGTTGCCGTTCTCGTCGAGCCAAAAGAGCTCACCCATGTCCACTTTGACCGTGCGGCCGTCGCGGCAAGCCTTGGCGAGTGCCGCCGCCTCGGGGGCATTGCCGATGTTGTTAAAGAACAGGCAGGCCGTGCCGGAGGGGAAGACAAGCGTGGGGACACCGCACCCGCGCATCTGGTCGAGCACGTTGGAGACGGTGCCGTCGCCGCCCGAAACGACCACGCGATCGAACTCGCGAACGTCCGCTACCGCGTCCTCGGGCTCCATGCCATCGCCGATAAAACGCATCACGACCTCGTCGCCGCCCTGCGCGAGGGCGTGCGTGAACGCGTAGATTTCATCTGAGCTGGGGCCCGATGCCGGGTTGTGGATGATAAGGCAGCGCATACTTACGTTCCCGTTCTGTGACTAACCGAGTATAGTTGTAGAGCAATGCCGATATCCTACCCGTGTTTTTCGGGCCTAACCTTATTCGATGGGTTGATATGTACATTTCCACACATCAGGCTCTGGTCGACTTTTGCCAGCGCGCCCGCGAGTTCGACGCGATTGCCGTCGATACCGAGTTTTTGCGCGAGCGCACGTTTCATCCGCGCCTGTGCCTGGTCCAGATTGCCACCCCCGCCGAGAGTGTCGCTGTCGATCCGCTGGTGATCGACGACCTGTCGCCGCTTGCCGAGCTTATGGCCGACGAGAGCGTGACCAAGGTCTTCCACGCCTGCTCGCAGGATATGGAGGTCATGCTCCACACCGTGGGCGCGCTGCCGCGTCCGATTTTTGACACGCAGGTTGCCGCCGCCTTTTTGGGCGAGCGCCAGCAGATTTCGTATGGTGCGCTCGTTCAGACGTTCTGCGGCGTATCACTGCCCAAGACCGAGTCGCTGACCGACTGGTCGCGCCGCCCGCTGACCGACAAGCAGATTGAGTACGCGATCGATGACGTCAAGTATCTGATCGTTGCCTATACCGAGATGATGAGCCGTCTGCGCGAGCTGGGCCGCGTGGATTGGGTGCTCGACGAGTTGCGTCCTCTGGCCGATGAGTCGCACTACCGCGCCGACCGCCACGAAGCGTTCCGCAAGGTCAAGCGCATCAACTCGTGCAGCCGCCATCAGCTGGGCATTGCGCGCGAGCTTGCCGCCTGGCGTGAGGACCGCGCTGAGCGGCGCAACATCCCGCGCAAGTGGGTTATGTCCGACGATACGCTGCTGGCGCTCGTCAAGCGCAATCCCGTGTGTGTTGAGGAGTTCCGTAGCATCCGCGGCACCGACCAGCTGGGGGAGCGCGACGTGGACGGCGCGCTCATGGCCATCAAGCGCGGAGCGAGCTGTCCGCACGATCGCCTGCCGCTCTTGGTGCGCGGACATCGTCAGATTTCGCCGGAGCTGGAGAGCGTGACTGACCTTATGTATGCGCTTATTCGCCTGGTTGCCGAGCGCTCGGGCGTGGCGACCTCGGTCATTGCGTCGCGCGATGACCTGGCCGACTACATTGAGCATCCCGAGCAGAGCCGCCTGCGCGAAGGTTGGCGCTTTGAACTTGTGGGTTCGCGTCTGGACGATCTGCTCTCGGGCAACATGGGGCTGACGGTGAAGGACGGCAAAATCGAGCTCCTGTAGGGAAGCCTAGCCGCTTGAGTGGGTAGAATGCCTCCAACGTGTAATTCGATTCGGAGGAATTCGCATGCCCTATTACTATGGTTACGGCTTTGGCATCGACCCGCTGTACCTGCTGGTTGTCCTTGTTTGTACGGTGCTTGGTCTTGCGGCGCAGAGCTATATCAACTCGACGTACAAGACCTGGTCCAAGGTTCGCTCGGACGGCGACACGGGTGCCACGGTCGCTCGCCGCATGCTCGACGCCAACGGTTGCAACGCCGTGGGTATCAAGGGCGTTGCCGGTGAGCTCACCGACCACTACAACCCGCAGGATAACAACCTGTATCTCTCGGACGCTAACCGTTCGGGCGGATCGGTCGCAAGCGTTGCCGTGGCCTGCCACGAGGCGGGTCATGCCGCCCAGCGTCAGAGCGGTTACGCCATGATGAAGGTTCGCACCGCCCTGGTCCCGGTCGTCAACTTTACCCAGAACACCTGGACCATCGTGTTGCTCTTGGGCCTGTTTATGAACATCGCCGGGCTCACGACCCTCGCATTGATCTTCTTCTCGTTTAGTGTGCTGTTCCAACTCGTTACGTTGCCTGTCGAGATCGATGCCAGTCGCCGCGCCGTGGCGTATATCGAGCAGTCGGGCATGAGTTCCAAGCAGGTCAACGGTGCCAAGAAGGTGCTGACGGCAGCCGCGCTCACCTACGTGGCGGCGGCGCTCACCTCGATTATTCAGCTGCTCTACCTGATGGCCCGCTACAACAGAAACTCCAACCGATAACAAATTGGCTTGACAGGCGCCGCGGAGATTCTTGTCCCCGCGGCGCTGTACTATGTGTTGGACTTGAATCTGCGCAGGGTCGAAGCCCTTGTGCTCGATAACGAAGGGGGGCTGCGTGGCAGGCTGGAATCTAACCGGCAATGCCGTTTCCGCCGAGTTCGACGGTTCGGACGATCAGGAGCGCAAGGAGCTCAGCGTGAGCCAGGCAGTGGAGATCGCCGCCGGTGCGCTCGATGCCATTCCGCAGCTGAGCGTTCTGGGCGAGGTCACAGGTTTTCGTGGTCCTAACGCCCGAAGCGGTCACTGCTACTTCCAGATC
>DXLR01000046.1:0-13955 GCA_019414625.1 Collinsella sp. | reverse complement strand
ACGGCGGGGTCATCACCACGCGGCGTGGGCGCCTGGATGGCCGTCTTTGCCGATGGCAGCCAAGCGGGCACCATCGGCGGCGGCAAGATTGAGCTCTTTGCGCTGGACGAGGCGCGCGAGCTGCTGGCCGCAGGGCAATCGCGTCTGGTCCGCTACACCATGGGCGGCGAGAACTCCGATACCGGCATGATCTGCGGCGGAGCCATCTGCCTGTGCTACCTGCATTTGGATGCGACTCAGGCACCGTTGTTCCAGTCGATTGCCGACGTCTTGGCCTATCGGCGCATCGGCGACTTCGTCATCGACTTTGAGCCGTTTATCGCGAGCGCGCTCGAGGGCGATGTGGTTGAGTACCATGGCGAGACATCGCGCCATACCATTGCCGGCTGCCCCGAGCTTTCGCTGGTGGAGGAGGGGAGTAAGGTCACCTACACCAACGCCGCCTCCGAGATTCCCCCGGCGCACATCGAGACGCTCTGCCCCGAGGGCCTGACCTACATCTTTGGCTGCGGACACGTGGGCGCTGCGACGGCGCGCGTACTCACGGCGGCGGGCTTTGCCGTTGTGGCGTGCGATGACCGCCCCGGCACGCTGACGCCCGAATGGGTGCCCGGTGTCTACGATCGTCGCCTGGTCGATTACAAGAACCTGAGCAAGCAGTGCCCCATCGGCCCGCGCGACTTGGTGGTCGTGGCCACAGCAGGCCACAAGTCCGATATCGACGTGGTGATTCAGGCCATGCGCGCTAAACCCGCCTATCTGGGCTGCTTGGGCTCGCGCCGCAAGACGGCCTTTGTGCGCGCCCGTTTGGAGCAGGAGGGCTTTACGCAGGACCAGATCGACGGGCTGCACCTGCCAATCGGCGTTGCCATCGAGGCCGAGGATCCCGAGGAGATTGCCATCTCCATCGCTGCCGAGATGATTCACCTGCGCCGCACCAAGCTCGTCCCCCGCAAGCGCTAATCGCATCCCCATATATGAGTTGCGGTGAAATACGGACTATTAAAGCCTGTTAAGCCGTCAAACGGTCCCTATTTCACCGCAACTGCCATTTTCCTCCGTCCCCTAGGGATCAATATGTGCGGGGGAGTTGTGGAGTTGTGCAGGCAGACGAGGTTTTTCTGGAAATACGCTCCCGATGCGCGTATAGTACCGATTGTTTTGTCGGCTCCTGCTGCGTCGAGTCCAAACCGCGAAATGCCATGAGCGGCGCGGATGCAGCCAGGAGGCACGAGGACAACCCATCGTGGCCACGCCCCGTGCTTAAAACCCCAAGAAGGAGTGAACAATGGCAGAAGAGAAGTATGTGCCGCGTCTGAAGACCAAGTACAACAACGAGGTCAAGCAGCAGCTTCAGGACAAGTTCCAGTACGAGAACGTCATGATGATCCCCAAGTTTGAGAAGATCGTCGTGAACATGGGTGTCGGCGAGGCCGCTACCGATTCCAAGGCCATCGACGGTGCCGTGCGCGACCTGCGCGCCATTACCGGTCAGCAGCCGATGATCACCCGTGCCCGCAAGTCCATCGCTACCTTCCGCCTGCGCGCTGGTATGCCGATCGGCTGCAAGGTTACCCTGCGTGGCGATCGTATGTGGGAGTTCTTCGATCGTCTGACCTCCGTCGCGATCCCCCGTATCCGCGACTTCCGCGGCATCTCCGCCAAGAGCTTCGACGGTCGTGGTAACTTCTCCATGGGCGTCACCGAGCAGCTCATCTTCCCCGAGATCGACTTCGACTCCGTCGATCACCAGCGTGGTATGGACATCACTTTCGTGACCACCGCCAACACCGATGAGGAGGCCAAGGCCCTTCTGGACGCCTTCGGTTTCCCGTTCAAGAAATAGGTTCACCTGCCCTATGAGCGCCGTTCCCAGAAGGGGGCGGCGCTTGGGGCGAACAATACTCTATGTGAGGAGGATATAAGTGGCTAAGACATCGATGATCGTCAAGTGCAATCGCAAGCAGAAGTTCTCTACTCGTGAGTACACGCGCTGCCAGCGCTGCGGCCGTCCGCACTCTGTGTACCGCAAGTTCGGCCTGTGCCGTGTCTGCTTCCGCGAGCTTGCACTCAAGGGCGAGCTTCCCGGCGTTAAGAAGGCCAGCTGGTAAGTCACTACCAGCGTTTCAAGCATCAGTTTGGAACAGGGAAAACGCGCTAAAAAGGCTTTGCCGTTAAGGGCGGCGAAGAACCAAGAGCACGTGTTCATCAAGAACGAAGGAGAATCTGTATGAACCTTACAGACCCGATCGCAGATATGCTTACGCGCATCCGTAACGCTAACTCTGTGAACAAGGCCACGGTCTCCATGCCGAGCAGCAAGAAGCTCGTCGAGATCGCTCGTGTTCTGCACGAGGAGGGCTACATCGAGGGCTACGATGTCGAGGACACCGTTCCCCAGAAGACTCTGCACATCACGCTTAAGTATGGTCCCAAGAAGGCTAAGGTCATCAACGGCATCCGCCGCATTTCCAAGCCGGGCCTGCGTAAGTACACCGGCGTTGCCGACATGCCCCGCGTCCGCGGTGGCCTTGGTACCGCCATCATTTCCACCAGCCATGGCGTCATGACCGACCGCGATGCTCGCAAGCACAACGTCGGCGGCGAGATCATCGCTTACGTCTGGTAATTCGCTCGGTAGGTAGAAGGAAAGGAGATCACCGTGTCTCGTATCGGTAATAAGCCTGTCCAGATTCCCGCCGGAGTCGAAGTGGCAGTCAACGGCAACAACGTTGTCGTCAAGGGCCCCAAGGGCCAGCTCGAGCTCGATGTCTTTGAGAAGCTCGCTATCAACGTCGAGGACAACGTCCTCACCGTTTCCCGTCCCGACGACGAGCGTGAGACCCGTGCCCGCCACGGCCTCACCCGCGCCCTCATCCACAACATGGTTGTTGGCGTTTCCGAGGGCTTCGAGAAGAAGCTCGAGCTCGCCGGCGTCGGTTACCGCGTGCAGCAGAAGGGCAAGAACCTCGAGTTCTCCCTGGGCTTCTCGCACCCCGTGATCGTCGAGGCTCCCGAGGGCATCACCTTCGAGGTTCCCGACAACACCCACGTGAACGTCAAGGGTATCAACAAGCAGCAGGTCGGTCAGATCGCCGCTGAGATCCGCGGCCATCGTCCTCCCGAGCCTTACAAGGGCAAGGGTATCCACTACGTTGGCGAGCACATCCGCCGCAAGCTGGGTAAGGCCGCCAAGTAGTCGTAACCGACTCACTCGCATAAGACCAGCACCCCGTCAGGTGCTGGCAAGATCAACCTTTTTAGGAGTTTACGTATGAACAAGCATAAGGCGAAGCTGGAAGGCCTCAAGCGTCGTCAGCGTCGTGTTCGCGGCAAGGTCTCGGGTACCTCCGAGCGTCCGCGTCTTCGCGTGACCCGTACTAACGCCAACATCTATGCCCAGATCATCGATGACAGCAAGGGCTCCAGCCTGACGCTCGTCTCTGCCTCGACCCTCGAGGCCGAGTTCAAGGGCACCCACACCTCGAACAAGGAGGCTGCGGAGAAGGTCGGTCAGCTCGTTGGCAAGCGTGCCATCGAGGCCGGCATCACCAAGGTCGCCTTCGATCGCGGTGGCCGTATCTACCATGGCCGCGTCAAGGCCCTCGCCGACGGTGCTCGTGCCGCCGGTCTCGAGTTCTAGGAGGTATGTAGCACATGGCTCGTAATCAGAAGCAGCAGCGCGAGGCCTCCGAGTTCGAGGAGCGCGTCGTTTACATCAACCGCGTGTCGAAGACCGTCAAGGGTGGTCGTCGCATGAGTCTCGTCGCTCTCGTCGTCGTTGGCGACGGCAAGGGCAACGTCGGCGTTGGCATGGGCAAGTCCGCTGAGGTGCCCCTGGCCATCTCCAAGGCGTCTCTCGATGCCAAGAAGAACATGTTCCACGTGCCGGTGACCGAGCAGGGCACCATCCCGCACGAGGTTCTCGGCCACTTTGGTGCCGGCCGCATCATCATCAAGCCCGCTGTCGAGGGTACCGGCGTTATCGCCGGCGGCGCTGTGCGTCCCCTCTTCGAGCTTGCTGGCATCAAGAACGTCCTGTCCAAGTCCCTCGGTACCGACAACGGCCTCAACATCATCAAGGCTGCCGTCGAGGGCCTCAAGGAGCTCTCCAGCCCTGAGGACGTCGCGGCTCGCCGTGGCCTGACGGTCTCCGAGATGTTCGTCGGTAAGGAGAACTAAGCATGGCTGACACCATCAAGATCAAGCAGGTCCGCAGCACCAACGGTTGCAAGCAGGACCAGGTCCGTACTGTCCGTGCCCTCGGTCTCCACAGGATCCGCGAGGTTCGCGAGATTGCTGACAACGAGTCCGTCCGCGGCATGATCTTCAAGGTCAAGCACCTTGTCGAGATTGTAGAGGAGTAGCAAATGCAGCTTCACGATCTTACTCCCGCGCCCGGTTCCACCAAGAACCGCAAGCGCGTCGGCCGTGGCAATTCTTCGGGTCACGGCACCACTTCTGGCCGCGGTCAGAAGGGCCAGGGCTCTCGCTCTGGTGGCACCAAGGGTGCCGGCTTCGAGGGTGGCCAGACTCCGCTGGCTATGCGCCTGCCCAAGCTTCCGGGCTTCCGCAATCCCCGTCGTATCGAGTACACCGCTGTTAACGTTGAGCGTCTCGAGCGTAAGTTCGAGGATGGCGCTGTGATCGACGGTGCCGCTCTTAAGGCCGCTCGCATCACCAAGAGCGAGTTCGAGCCCGTCAAGGTGCTCGGCAATGGTGAGCTCACCAAGAAGTTCACGGTCAAGGTCGATAAGGTTAGCGCTTCTGCGCAGGCCAAGATCGAGGCCGCCGGCGGAAAGGTCGAGCTGCCGTGCTAAATGGTCTTAAGAATGCTTTCCGCATCAAAGAATTGCGCGAAAAGATTCTTTTTACCATAGCTATGCTCGTCGTGTACCGCATTGGTGCGCACGTTCCTGTGCCCGGCATTCCCTTCCAGGGGATGCTGGGCCTTTTCTCGACCGATAACAATTCGGTCGCCGCAGGTGCTATGGCCCTCCTGAATCTTTTCTCTGGCGGCGCGTTGAGCTATGTTTCGGTGTTTTCGCTGGGCATCATGCCTTACATCACCAGCTCGATCATCCTCCAGATGCTCCAGGCCGTTGTGCCTTCCCTGCATGAGCTTGCCCGCGAGGGCGAGGTCGGTCAGACCAAGATTACGCAGTATTCGCGTTACCTCACCCTGGCTCTGGCAATCCTCAACTCCGTGGGTTACCTCTTCCTCTTTAAGAGCTTCGGCATCAGCTTTAATGGCGCCGGCGCTCCCGAGATCATCTTCGACCTCATGGTCGTCGGCACGCTCACCGCGGGCGCCATGCTGATCATGTGGATTGGTGAGCTCATCACCCAGCGCGGTATCGGCAATGGCATGTCGCTGATCATCTTTGCGAACATCATGGCCGGTCTGCCGCAGGCTATCTTCTCCAGCACCGAGGGCAATGCCGGTGGCATCATCACCATGGTGATCATCTGCGCCATCATCCTGCTGGTTATCCCGCTGATCGTTTTCCTTGAGCGCGGCCAGCGCCGCATTCCGGTCTCCTACGCCAAGCGCGTCGTGGGCCGTCGCATGATGGGTGGACAGACCACCTACCTGCCCATCAAGGTCAACACCGCGGGCGTCGTGCCGATCATCTTCGCTTCGGCGCTGCTGTACTTCCCGGCTCAGATTGCCGTGTTCTTCCCCGGCATCGGCTGGATTCAGGCAGTTGCCTCTGCGCTTTCGACCGGTTGGCTCAACTGGGTGCTTAACGTTGTCCTCATCGTGTTCTTCGCGTACTTCTACACCTCCATGGTGTTCAACCCCGATGACACGGCCGACAACCTTAAGAAGCAGGGCGGCTTTATTCCGGGCGTGCGTCCGGGTAGGGCTACCGCGGCCTACATCAAGAACGCGCTCAACAAGATCACGCTTCCCAGCGCTGTCTTTTTGGCGCTCATCGCCATCGTGCCTTCGATCATCTTCTCCTTCACGGGTAACCATCTGATCCAGGCATTTGGCGGCACGTCCATCCTCATCATGGTCGGCGTCGTGCTCGACACGGTCGATAAGCTCGAAGGCCAGATCAAGATGTATGATTACGATGGATTCTTTAAATAGGCTAGAGGAGGATTGCTCATGAACCTCGTATTGCTCGGAGCTCCGGGTGCCGGTAAGGGCACCGTCGCACAGGAGCTCGTCGCCGAGTTTGGCGTCGCTCACATTTCCACGGGCGCCCTGCTGCGTGCTGCCGTCAAGGGTGGCACCGAGCTTGGTATTCAGGCTAAGAAGTACATGGACGCTGGCGAGCTCGTCCCCGACCAGCTCGTGATCGACCTTGTCAAGGAGCGCCTTGCCGCCGATGACGCCCAGCAGGGCTTCATCCTCGACGGCTTCCCGCGCAACACCGCCCAGGCTGTGACGCTCGATTCCGAGCTCTCCGCCATGGGTCGCGAGATCGACTGCGCCCTTCTGGTCGACGTGGCCCCCGAGGTCATCATCGATCGTCTGTCTTCGCGTCGCACCTGCCGCGCCTGCGGTTACACCGGCACGGCTGCCGATGCTACCTGCCCCAAGTGCGCAGGCGAGATGTATCAGCGCGACGACGACAAGCCCGAGACCATCAAGAACCGTCTCGACGTCTACGAGAAGTCCACGAGCCCGCTCGTCGACTACTATCGTGGCCAGGGTCTGCTCAAGTCGGTCAACGGTGACCAGGCTCGCGAGAACGTGTACGGGGATGTCAAAGAGGCTCTCGGTCTATGATCAAGATTAAGTCTGCAACGCAAATCGAGCAGATGAAGAAGGCAGGAGCGCTATCTAAGATGGCGCTCCGCCACGTTGGAGCCATGGTGCGCCCCGGCGTTTCGACCTTTGAGCTCGATCAGCTCGCGGAGCAGATTATCCGCATGCATGGCGGCATCCCGGCCTTTAAGGGTTACGGCGGGTTCCCGGGAACCATTTGCGCATCGATCAACGATGCCGTGGTCCACGGTATTCCCAACCCCGACATGATCCTGCGCGATGGCGATATCATTTCCATCGATACGGGAGCCGTTGTCGACGGTTGGGTCGGCGATAACGCTTGGACGTTTTTCGTCGGCACCCCCACGCCCGAGGCCAAGGCCCTGTGCGAGGTTACGCGCGATTGCCTTAAGGCTGCCATCGAGCAGGCTGTCCCCGGTAACCATATCGGGGACGTCGGTTATGC
Organism: Collinsella sp.; assembly: GCA_019414625.1. Taxonomy (GTDB): domain Bacteria; phylum Actinomycetota; class Coriobacteriia; order Coriobacteriales; family Coriobacteriaceae; genus Collinsella. The sequence goes on along the minus strand of DXLR01000046.1, from coordinate 6,765 downwards.
CGTTCAGTCCCTCGCCGAGTCTCACGGTTACGGCGTGCTTCGTGACTATGTGGGCCATGGCATTGGCCGCGTGATGCACGAGGACCCCAACGTTCCTAACTATGGAAAGAAGGGGAGGGGCGTTCGCCTCCAGGCCGGCATGGTCATTGCCATCGAGCCGATGGTTACGATGGGTTCCAACCATGTGAGCACGGGCTCCGACGGTTGGATTGTTACGACCAACGACCACCTGCCCGCCGCGCACTACGAGAACACCGTCGCCATTACCAATGACGGTCCGGTGATTCTCACCACGGATGCCCAGGGTGCTTGGTGTTCCTTGCAGGGCGGTGAAATGTAGGGCTTGCGTCAAATGCACGCCTTAACATTTCAAATGTAACAAGTTCCGCTTAGTTGTGGAGCCATTACGAAGATACTACGATACGTGCATGCGTATTGTAGAATACTCAATCGCTGTCGTTTTCTAGAGAAAGATGATTGCTTGTGAAGAAGGAAGACGCAATTGAGCTCGAGGGTACGGTAAAGGAACCGTTGCCCAATGCCATGTTTAAGGTCGAGCTCGAGAACGGTCATTCGGTTCTGTGCAACATTTCTGGCAAGATCCGAATGAATTACATCCGTATTCTCCCCGGTGACAGGGTTGTCGTGGAGCTTTCCCCGTACGACCTGACCCGCGGCCGCATCACCTATCGCTACAAATAGCGGCACGCATACACGCACTCCATTTCCGGCTGCAGGCTTAGCTCAACCTACGGTCGGATTGTGTGTGAAGACCAGCCATAGTTTTAAACGCCTGCGGCTGGGCGAGTAGATAGTAGGGAAGTAGTTTGAGCGCTACCGAAAGGAAGAACGATGAAGGTACGTCCTTCGGTCAAGAAGATGTGCGATAAGTGCAAAATCATTAGGCGCCATGGCAAGGTCCTCGTCATTTGCGAGAACCCCCGTCATAAGCAGCGTCAGGGTTAAGAGAGGAGACTACGTTGGCCCGTATTAATGGTGTCGACCTCCCGCGTGAGAAGCGCGTTGAGATCGGTCTGACCTACATTTACGGCATCGGCCGCACCACTGCGACGAAGATCTGCGTCGAGTGCAACGTTAACGTGGATACGCGCGTTAAGGACCTCACCGAGGATGAGGTTAACGCCATTCGCGATTATATCGATAAAAACCAGATCATGGTTGAGGGCGACCTCCGCCGTGAGCGCAACCAGAACGTCAAGCGCCTTATGGACATCGGCTGCAACCGCGGCCTTCGTCACCGCAAGGGCCTCCCGGTCCGCGGCCAGCGCACCCACACTAACGCTCGTACCCGCAAGGGCCCGAAGCGTCAGATCGGTGCTAAGAAGAAGAAATAAGGAGCGCTAGATAGATGGCTACTGCTAAGAAGAACGTTCGCGCTGCCCGTCTGAAGCGCGCGGACCGTAAGAACATTTCCGTGGGCCAGGCTCACATTCGTTCTACGTTCAACAACACGATCGTTTCGATCACCGATCCCCAGGGCAACGTCATTTCCTGGAAGTCGGCTGGCCAGGTGGGCTTCAAGGGCTCCCGTAAGTCCACGCCGTTCGCTGCCCAGATGGCTGCCGAGGCTGCTGCCAAGCAGGCCATGGAGCACGGTATGAAGAAGGTTTCCGTCTTCGTCAAGGGCCCCGGCTCCGGTCGTGAGACCGCCATCCGCTCCCTCCAGGCTGCTGGCCTCGAGGTCTCGAGCATCCAGGACAAGACGCCCATTCCGCACAACGGCTGCCGCCCCAAGAAGCGTCGCCGCGTGTAACTGAAAGGATCGTATCAATATGGCAATCGACAGGACTCCTGTTCTTAAGCGCTGCCGTCAGCTCGGGATCGATCCCGCTGAGCTCGGTTACAGCAGCAAGAAGGAATCTATCCGTCAGCCCAAGCGCCGTCGCAAGGAATCTGAGTACGGCATGCAGCTGCGCGAGAAGCAGAAGGTCAAGTTCATCTATGGCGTTCTGGAGAAGCAGTTCCACGGCTACTTCAACAAGGCCCGCAAGATGAACGGCGTCACCGGTGAGAACCTCATGATCATCCTTGAGTCTCGCCTCGACAACGTCGTCTTCCGTCTTGGCTTCGCCCGCACCCGCAAAGAGGCTCGTCAGTCCGTCCGTCACGGTCACTTCACCGTGAACGGCAAGCGCGTGGACATCCCGTCCTACCGCGTCAAGGCCGGCGACGTCGTCGCTGTCGGCGAGAAGTTCCGTGACCTCCTCCCCATCAAGGAGGCCCTGATTTCCTCCGAGCGCTTTGAGGTCCCTGGCTGGCTCGAGGTCGATATCGAGAAGCTGTCTGGTAACGTGCTCGCTCTGCCGACGCGTGAGCAGATCAGCGGTGATATCAACGAGCAGCTCATCGTCGAGCTCTACTCTAAGTAGTCCATCCGGGCTGCTGAGGCTGGAGGTAATACATGTCAGAATTCATTAGGCCTCAGGTTCAGGTCGAAGAGATCAACGAGACGTCTGCTCGTGTCTCCGTCGAGCCGCTCGAGCGTGGCTACGGCGATACGCTGGGTAACTCCCTTCGTCGCGTACTTCTGTCCTCGCTCGAGGGTGCCGCCGTCGAGGCTATTCAGATCGATGGTGCACAGCACGAGTTCATGACCATCCCTAACATGGTCGAGGATGTCACCGACATCGTCCTGAATGTCAAGGGTCTTGTCTTCAGGGCTCTCGGCACGACCGACGAGGCGACCGCCACCATTTCTGTTGACGGCCCCTGCGAGGTCACCGGTGCGGACTTCTTTATTCCGTCCGAGTTTGAGCTGGTCAACCCCGAGCAGCACATCGCTACGCTTACCGAGGGTGGCCATCTCACCATGAGCATGCGCATCGGCTATGGCCGCGGCTATGTCTCTGGCGAGGCTAACAAGCGCGACAACGATCCCATCGGTGTGATCCACGTCGACTCGCTGTACTCGCCGGTGTCCCGTTGCGCCAAGCTCGTTGAGGCTTGCCGTGTCGGTCAGCACACCGACTACGACCGCCTTGTCCTCGAGATCGAGACCAACGGCTCCATCGCCCCGCGCGACGCCGTGGTCCAGGCTGCCAATATCATCAACCAGCATATGGCCGCCTTTATGAACCTTGCCGAGACCCCCGAGGTCGAGGAGGAGGCTTCGATCTTCGCTCCCGAGGTCACCAACGACAACGCCGAGCTGGACAAGCAGATCGAGGATCTGGACCTTTCCGTCCGTTCCTACAACTGCCTTAAGCGCGCCAGCATTCACTCGGTCCGTCAGCTCGTTGAGTTCTCGGAGAACGATCTGCTCAACATCCGTAACTTCGGTGTTAAGTCGATCGAGGAAGTGAAGGACAAGCTTGAGTCCATGGGCCTGAGCCTGAAGGCTTAATGCTTCGCATATTTGAGGAGAAACTAGACCATGCGTCACAACGTTAAGAAGGGCCTGAAGCTCGGCACCGATGCGAGCCACACCAAGGCCATGAAGAAGAGCCTTGCTAAGGCCCTCTTCGAGAACGACCGCATCAAGACCACCGAGACCCGCGCTAAGGCGCTGCGTTCGGTCGTCGATCCGATCATCACCTGGGCCAAGAAGGGCGACCTGCACTCTCGTCGTCTGGCTATCGCCAAGCTCGGCGATAAGCAGCTCGTTGCCGAGATCTTCGACAAGGCTGCCCAGGGCATGTGGCAGGACCGCAACGGCGGTTACACCCGCATCATGAAGCTCGGTAACCGTAAGGGCGACAACGCTCCCATCGTTATCATGGAGCTCGTCACCGAGCCTTGCACGCCTAAGGCCAAGAAGGCTGCTCCGGCCTCCAAGAAGGCCGCTGCTCCCAAGAAGGTCGAGGCTGTCGAGGAGACCGCTGCCGAGGAGGCTCCTGCTGAGGAGACCGCTGAGTAGACATTCCGTCTGCATAGGCTATATTCGAGGGGTACGTTCGCGTACCCCTCTTTTTTTGTCGCGATACCGTTGCTTGTTTGTTGGGAGCGCCCATGACTGCGCCGTTTGATTTCAATTCGATTTCCGAGCTTGACGCCACGCTCGTATTTCGCGTGGCCTATGATGGCTCGTCGTATAGCGGATTTGCCGAGCAGCCGGGACAGACGACGGTTGCGGGTGAGCTACGTCGAGCCATCGAGACGCTGCTTCGCCGCCCGATCGATCTGACGTGCGCGGGGCGTACCGATGCCGGCGTGCATGCCGTGGCTCAGTACATCAGCGTGCCCGTAACGGACGCTGAGCTCGCTTGTACGCGCCGTAGGTGGCTGCGGGCTATGGATGCCCTGCTGCCCAAAGATATCGCCATAAACGAGGTCTACAAGGCCCGTAAAGGCTTTTCTGCACGTTTTGACGCGCATTCCCGTACGTATACGTACCGTATTGCCGATCGAGATGCGCGCCCCGTGCTGTCCCGCGGTGCCGTGTGGTGGCATCGCTATCCCTTGGATGTAAAGGCTATGTCTGCTGCCTGCCCCGCTCTGCTGGGCGAGCAGGACTTTAAAAGCTTTTGCAAGGTTGCCTCGGCCGTTGGCAAGCCCACGCATCGCTGCGTGATGCGTGCCGAATTTGGCCATGAGGTTGCGTTTGGCGAGGACATCCTGACGTTCACCATCGAGGGCAATGCGTTTCTGCATTCGATGGTCCGTACGATCGTGGGCACGCTTGTCGAGATTGGCATGCATCGCCGTGAACCCGAGTGGATGCGTGAGGTTATCGATGCTTGCGACCGTACCGCTGCGGGCCCCACGGCTCCTGCCTGCGGCCTTACGTTTATGGGCGTGGATTACGATCCCGCCGAGCTTGTCGTGCTCGACTAGGGGAGGGCTCGACGTCTCGTGCGTCGACACCTGTCATCTGTGGGCTGCGCGTGTGCAACATCTGTTCTTGGCGTGCAATGCAACCGGTGTCTCATTGCTTTTATTGCCGGGGTGTACCATGAACCACGATTTGATTCATTGCTGTCGAGAGGACGGATAATTTGGTTCGACGTGGCTCGCATCCGCGACTTTCGGTGATCCTTGTGGTAGAAGGCTCGCCCAGCTATGCGATGCGTGCGCTCGAGAGTATCCAGAACCAAGACCTCTACGATTTGCAGATTGTCGTTGTCTGCCGCGATGCTGCGCCCGGTGTGCGCCATTCGCTTCAAGTTGCTGCCGACAGGGACATCCATATTGATTTGATTGACGTCGAGGACGCGAAGCGCGGCGCTTGTCTTCGTGCCGGTTTTGATGCCTCGCGCGGCTCTCAAATCATCGCCATGAACGCCGATGAGTGGTTTGCTCCGCAGGCCCTTTCCAAGATGGTCGATATCGCGTGCGATACTGCGGCAGACATAGTGTTCCCTACGGTGTCGCTCGACCGCTATGATGCACATCGAGAGCGCCATTCGCGCGTCTTGGATGCTACTCATATTTCCATTGATAGCAAATCTTCGATGGTGGCCGGGCTGCCTCAGTTGATTTTAGGCGGCCTAGTCGTTCAGACCTCTGGCGTGATGTACAGCCGCTCGCTGTTTGAGACATGCCTTTTGTGCGACAAGGCGTTTCGCACAGTTGGGTTTATGGCATGCGCGCTCTCGCAGGCACGATTCGTGTCCGGCTGCGGCGACGCTTGTTTCCACGCGGTGGCACCTAAGCTTACAGATGCCTTTGATCCCACCATGTATGCCAGGATATCCGATAACACTCGAGCGCTCGACGAGCTTGCGGACTCACTCTCGGAAGCAGATAGCGGTGGTCGGCTCAAGCTGGCAAGCCAAAAGTTCTACTTTGCCGGACTGGTCGCCTGCATCGAGAATTTGTGTTTGAGCCCGCATGGAGTGTCGTCAATCGAGCGTTCCGCCCGCATGCGTGATATGCTCGAGGCGCCTCGAACCCGTCAAATGGTCGCCGCGCTCAAGGATAACCATCGGGGGCTCGGTCTGTTGTTTGGGCCGATCGCTAGCGCCAAGCCCGCGCGTTGCGTGATGTGTACGCATCTGGCAGCTTTTCTTAACCGGACGGGCGCAAAAACCGCCTAAACGGCTCATTACGAAACAAACTTGCATAGAATTGTTTCGAAATGCGTTCTTATTCACAAAAGCCTTCAAATAGCGCTAAACTATTCAAACACTGATTGATTGTCTCCGCCATCTTTTGGAGTGAGGGTTTGTATGGCTAAAAAACGCAATGGGCGCCAGGATGCCATTAGAGATATTGTGCGCAATAAGGACGTCCGCACGCAGCGTGTGCTGGTCGATGAGCTCCGTGCTATGGGCTTTGATTGCACGCAGGCGACTGTCTCTCGCGATATTGCCGATATGGGGCTGCGTAAGCTCCCTGAGGGCATCTATGTTCTGGCAGAGGACCTGCACCTGCAGCGCATGGTTTCCGAGCTCGTAACGGGCGTTCTGCGTACCGATAATCTGGTTATGATCAAGGCTCAGCCTGGCACGGCTTCCGGCATCGCCGCCGCCGTTGATGCGGCAGAGTTGCCCGATGTGCTTGGCTCGCTTGCCGGCAACGATACGATTTTGGTCATTGCCCAGACGGCCGAGGACGGCGAGCGTCTCGAGGCGCTGATCAATAAGCTGAGCAATTCTCGCAAGTAGGCGTGCGGGTCGTGCGCTCGGCACTGCGTGCGCTTACATAATGGCTTGTAAGGGGTATCGACGTTGGTCGGTACCCCCTTTTTTTGTTTGCTGGTATAACGACCGCCCAGTCGCTTCAAACTAAAAGGCCCCGAGCAGTTCAATAATGAACTGCGTCCCAAATCTTGGACGCCCTAAATAGCGACTAGGCCGCGAGGGC
>DXLR01000045.1:0-46908 GCA_019414625.1 Collinsella sp. | reverse complement strand
GAGCACGGTGCCCCGATGACGCCCGAGATCCTGGAGCTGTACCGTGGCGCCGCGGGCACGCAGCTTGAGGATCGTGCGCCCAGCGTTACCTGCACTATCAGCCCGGCGCTGCCGTTTGTGTTGCTCGATCCGGAGAAGACCCATTCGACTGACACGCAAAAGAAGAACGGCGACATCGTGTGCTCGGGCATTATCGAGAGTGCTCGTGCGGCGCTGGAAGCTGGCGTTAAGGTGGGCCTTGGCACAGATTCGAGCTGCCCGTTCGTGACGCAGTACGACATGTGGCGTGAGGTGGCCTATTTTGCCAAGTACGTGGGCGTGAGCAACGCCTTCGCGCTGCATACGGCTACGCAGGTCAATGCCGAGCTCCTGGGGCTGGGCGGCGAGACCGGTACGATCGAGTGCGGCAAGGCCGCCGATATCCTGGTGACGCGCAAGAATCCGCTCGATGACCTGTGCGCTCTGCGTGAGCCGACGCATGTGATGTGTCGCGGTGATCTGGTACGCAAGCTCAAGGTGAAGCGTATTCCCGAGGTGGACGCCGAGCTCGACGCGATTATGGCCATGCCTGCCGAAGCGCTGGCCGAGGAGCTGGCCCGCGACGGTTTGGCGTAGATGTGACAAAGGTGCAGCTCCGTTGCCGCATACAAAAAGCCGAGGTCTCAACACGAGGCCTCGGCTTTTTTATCGAACAAATACTTAAGATTTGGGACAAACAAACCTGATTAATTTGTCCCGCGTGCGGGCGCTAGGAGCGGGTTTCCATCTTGGCGTGGCACTTGGGGCAGGTGACGCGGATCTTGCCTTTGCCCTTGGGGACGGAGAGCATCTGGCCGCAGTTGGGACACTTGAGGTATGCCGTGGTCTTGCGACCCTTCCACATCTTCTTGGCCGTGCGCTTGGCACGCTCAAAGTCTTCCTTGCTGGTACCGGCCGTGCGCGAGGCGTTGGCAGCCGCGGCGCCGCTACCCAAGCTCGCTACGAACTTGCCCAGGCCGGGGACGTTAGCGGTCGCGGCGACAAAGGCCGCGTTTTCCTTGCGACGTGCGTCGATGTTTTTGGACAGGCCGCGCAGCACGCCAATCACGATTACGGCGATGGCAATCCAGCTGAGCCACTGGATATGGGCTATCGATCCGATCATCGCGATGACGATGCCGACAAAGCCCATAACGATGGTGAGCTCATCGGCGCCATTGCGGCCCTTCATAAAGTCATTCATGCAAATTGCCTTTCGTTCGATATGCTGCACGCCTTTATACCCGATTTAGAGCAAGGGGGACAGGTCAATTTGCACCAAGGTGGTGCAAACATACCTGTCCCCGATGCACCAAGAAGGTGCAAAGCAGTCCGTCCCCAATGCCCCAATTACTTGGAGAGCTTGTCGACGACGCGTTCGATCTCGGCGAGCTTGGCGGCCTTGAGGTCTTCGTCGCCCGATTCGATTGCCGAAGTCACGCAGCCCTCGATATGCGCCTTGAGCACGTCGGCGTTGATGCGCGCAATGAGCGCCTGCGTTGCCATAAGCTGCGTGGAAATATCGACGCAGTAGCGGTCTTCCTCGACCATCCGCAGGATGCCGTCGATCTGACCGCGTGCCGTCTTGAGCATGCGGGTCACCGATTTATGGTCTGCCATCATGGCGGGTCCTCGTTTCTGGTCGGGGTGCGCGTGGGTCGTTACGCGGCGGTTACGGACAGGGCGTGGAACTTCTCGCCGGCGCCCTCGACGGCGGCGGCGAGCTGCTCGGCGGTCACGGTGTCGGCGCACTCCACCTGGACGGTCTGGGTCTCGTGATCGGCGTCGGCGTCGGTCACGCCGGCAACGTTGAGCAACGCCGTCTCGACGGTGGCGTCGCAGTGGCCGCACATGAGGCCGGAAGTCTTGATTGTGTATCGCATCGGTATTCCTCTCTGTTGTGTCGGCTTTCCCAGGCACCCGACCTTGACCTTCAAGCCGTCGCTCGCGTACCAAAGTACGCGTCGCTCCTCTTTCAGGTCAATCTCTGGCACCTGGAAAACCCGTTCTAAATGGACGTAATAGTGAGCCTATTTTGCCACTTTAGGCTTAAAGGTTCGCAGGCGCAGCGCATTGCTTACGACGCACACGCTCGACAGGCTCATGGCCGCGGCGCCAAACATCGGCGAGAGCTGCCATCCGGTGAGCGGGAAGAACACGCCCGCCGCCAGCGGAATGCCGATGCCGTTGTAGAACAGTGCCCAGAACAGGTCCTGCTTGATGTTGCGGATCGTGGCGCGTGAAAGCTCGATGGCTCGGGCGACGTCCATGAGGTCGCTGCGCATGAGTACCACGTCGGCGCCCTCCTTGGCGATGTCGGCGCCGGTGCCGATAGCAAGGCCCACGTCGGCGCGCGCCAGGGCGGGGGAGTCGTTGATGCCGTCGCCCACCATGGCGACCTTGCCGCCCGCATCCTGCAGTTCGCGCACGTGGCGTTCCTTGTCGGCGGGGAGGACGTCGGCGATGACCTGCTCGCTGCTCAGTCCCACGCGGCGGGCGATGGCCTCGGCCGTCACGCGGTTGTCGCCAGTGAGCATGCGCACATCGACGCCGAGCTTGCGGAGCGCGGCGATGGCCTCGGCGCTCGTCTCCTTGACCTCATCAGCCACGGCGATGGTGCCGACAAGCTCGCCGTTCTTGGCAAAGAACAGCGGCGTCTTGCCCTCGGCGGCAAATTGCTCGGCAAGGCCGGCGGGCACCTTCGCGCCCAGCTCGACCATCAGGCGCACGTTGCCGGCAGCGATGACGTTTTGTCCCTCGCGCGCCGTAACGCCTCGTCCAGGCACGGCGGCAAAGTCCTCGACCGTGCGCGCCACGATTCCGCGCGACTCGCACTCGGCCATGATCGCCTCGGCCAGCGGGTGCTCGCTCGAGCGCTCCAGCGCGGCGGCCAGCTTGAGCAGCGCCTTTTCGCTCATGGCGGGCGAGCCGTCGGCGCGCGCGACAACCACAATGTCGGTCACGGCCGGCTTGCCGCGGGTGACCGTGCCCGTCTTATCGAGCACCACGGTGCCCACGCTGCGCAGGTTCTCCAGCGCCTCAGCGCTCTTAAACAGAATGCCCATCTCGGCGCCCTTGCCGGTGCCCACCATAATGGCGACGGGCGTGGCCAGGCCGAGCGCGCACGGACAACTGATCACCAGCACGGCGACAGCGGAAGTGAGCGCCTCGTTGATGCTTCCGGTCAGCACCATCCACGCCACAAAAGTTACGGCAGAGATTACAAACACCACGGGCACGAACACGCCGGCGACTTTGTCGGCCATGCGGGCGATGGGCGCCTTGGTGGTGTTGGCGTCCTCGACGAGCTGGATAATCTTGGCGAGCGACGTGTCGGCGCCCACACGCGTGGCGCGGAAGGTAAACGAGCCCGTGCGGTTGACCGTGGCCGCGTTGACGGTGGCACCGGCGGTCTTTTCCACGGGGATGGACTCGCCGGTGAGCGCACTCTCGTCCACGGCCGAGCTGCCCTCGAGCACCACGCCATCGACGGGGATGGACTCTCCGGGGCGTACGCGCAGGACCTGGCCGGGAAGGATGCTGTCGACGTCGACGGTGGTCTCGGTGCCGTCCTCTGCCACGACGGTCGCGCTCTTGGGCGCCAGGTCGATGAGCGCCTCGATGGCGCCGCCGGTCTTGGATTTGCTGCGTGTCTCGAGGTATTTGCCCACGGTGACGAGCGACAGGATCGTGCCCGCACTCTCAAAATACAGGTTGCCCATGCTCGTCATCATGGCCTCGTGGATTTGCCCGGCGGCCAGCTGGTCGGCCATGATAAACATGGCATAGAACGACCAGGCGACGGAAGCGGTGGCGCCCACGGCAATAAGGGCGTCCATGGTGGGCGCGCCGTGCGCGAGCGATTTAAACCCGTTGATAAAGTACGCGTCGTTGACATAGACGATGGGGATAAGCAGGACGAGCTCGGTGAGGGCGAGCGTCATGCTGTGGGTATGGTCGGTGAAAATGCCGGGCAGCGGCCAGCCAAGCATGTGCCCCATGCCTATGTAGAACAGTGGGATGAGGAATACGATCGAGACGATGAGACGAGTGCGCATGGCAGAGGCGGCGGCCTCCAGTTTTTTGGTGGGCGACTCCATATGGGCGGCACCGGACCTGGCTTGCATACTGCCGCTTTGGGCGGCGTCGGTGCCCGTGCTGACGGGTGAGGCCGAGTAGCCAGCGCGATCGACGGCGGTGCAGATGTCGTCGGGGGTGACCTGCGCGGGGTCGTAGTCCACCAGCATAGAGCCGGCGAGTAGGTTGACCGCGACGCTTTGGACGCCGTCGAGTTTGCTTACGGCGCGGTCCACATGCGCCTGGCAGGCGGCGCACGTCATGCCGCCCACGTCAAACTTATCTTGAGCCATGGCTTCTCCTTTCTGCGGTTCGGTGTTGGAATTGTTAACCTGCCGATACTATACACCCATACCCCCTGGGGGTGTCTAGTAGTAGTTGGAATGTATGATTTTTCATTACAGATGAGGGTGGCTGCCCAATCGGTGGCCGTCTCTGCCAAACGTCTCGATCTGTAACAACTAGACCCCGTTTTACCGAGTATTTGTTGCAGATCAAGACAAACAGTTGGCAGAAAACTCAATGTCTCAATCTGTAACATCTAGCAGCAAATATGACCTCTAACTGTTACAGATTGAGACAGACCGCCCGCGGCCAACTCAAATGTCTTGATCTGTAACATCAAGAGAGGTTTTTGACCCCTTACTGTTACAGATTGAGATGTTGTCTCGCGGGGCTGGGGTTTGTCTCGTTCTGTAACATCTAGACCTGTATCTGCCGAGCTAATGTTACAGATCGAGACAATTGCCGGGGAGGGGTCCCGTCACGGCAAGACGCCCGCCGCCTAGATGCAGAATCCGGGAATCACGCAGGTCCGTTTATCGGGCTTGCTTGCAGACGTGGCGTAATTAAAGACATCGCCGTCGTCGCCCACGCGGTTCATATAGAGCGTGCCCTCGTTCTCCGACGTGTCGGGGCTCGCCGTACGCTCCCACCAACAGACATCCTTGCCCTTCCACTGGCGAATCATCATGCTGTTCGTGGTAAAGGGGCTCACCTTAAGCTCGCGGAACAGCTGGTATTCCTTGCCCTCGCCGTTGTAGATGCCGGATAGGTAATGGCAGTCCTCGCTAAAGTCCTTGGGCGCCTGTCCGCCGCAGAGCTCGACCATGGCGGGCAGCCAAAGGGTCGCGGGCAGCTCGCTCAGGCACGAAGTGCTTTTGGTGGCGCCGACGTTGTTCGAGATCTTCTTGACCGGACTGATAACCGATTGCAGTTCCTTGGGAAGCAGCTTAATGCCGTCCTCATCGAGCCATGTGCGCAGCTCGCAGTCTTCCCAGCCACCGTTGAGCGGGTGCTCTGAGGCATCGCGCTCGGCAATACCTGCGTCAAAGATAAATGACAGACCGGCCTTGCCGTTGGTATCCACCAGGTCGTCGTGAAGAATGCCCACGAGTTGCGCCCCGACCTCCAGCCCGTTGGTGAGCGTAACGCGCTTGGTGCTCGGGTAGGGAATACGGCCGTCGTCGTCGAGCAGATGATAACGCTTGGCGATCTTGCGAGCTTCGGCGCTGCTCTTCGCCGCCTTAATCTTGAGCGAAATCTCCTGCAGCTGATCCCAGGTGTAGTCGTCAAGCGTACCGCGGATGCCGTCCAGGTAGTCGGGGATGCCGAAGCCATGGGTTGCGGCCCCGATAACGCCGAGCCCCGCAACGGCTGCGACAACGCCACCGATAATAAAGCGGCGGCGGGTCATGGCATCGTGCCGAGCCTGCTCCAGGATCTCTCTCGCGCGCTCGCCGGCGACGTCAAGCTTAAGGTGTGTACCGGCGTCGATGTCGATTGCGGCGTCACTGCCCGCGCCCTCACGGCCCTCAGATTCTGCAGCGGGGAGGTATGCAGAGAGCACCTCGAGCATCTGCTGCTCGGTAGGGCGATCGCCCTGTTCGACCGAGATGCCTTTCATGATGATCTGGACGAGCGCTTCATCGCCCTCGCAGCGCGGCTCGAGCGGTGCCGGCTTGGTCTTGGTCTTTACGAGATAGAACGAGCCGGTTGCAGCGGCGTCCGTCGACTCAAAGTCAAACGGTTTGCGACCGCTGTAGAGCTGGTACAGAATGCTCGAAAGCGCATAGACGTCGATTGCCGGCGAACGGCGAAGGGCCGCGATTCCTTCGATATCCTGCGTGAGCATCTCGGGCGCGGCGTATGCGGGCGTGGCAAAGCGCCAGATGTCGGCGCGCCGGGTGATCGTGGCGTCGCCGAGAGCCATGGTCGCGGAGCCCATGTCGATGAGGCAGGGGTCAAAGGAGCAATCGGCAATCTGCTGCTCGAGCGTTCGGCTGGTGGTGCGGAACATGATATTGGCAGGCGACAGGTCGCGATGGATGACCGGATTCACGAGGCCTTGGGTCATCAAGAGCGCACGAAGCACGGCGTTTCCAACGGCGGCCACCATCTGGGTGGTTAGCCCGCCCAAGGCGTCGTGCGGAAGCAGGGGCAGCGCCTGTTTGAGTGAGGTGCCCTCGACCCACTCCATGAGGATGAGTGGGTCGTCCTCGCATGAACCGTAGCCATAGACACGCGGAAATCCGCGCAGGTGCGAGACGGTACACAGATGACGGTACTCCTCGAACAGCGCGGCGGTGTTGGCCAGGTGCGCGGCCGATTGCTCGGCGGAGCGGTCGGGGGCAGCGGGGGAAAGGATGGCGTTGTCCTTGAGTAGCTTGACGGCAAAGACCTCGCCGCTCGTGTTGGTCGCGCGCAGCACGTGCCCGATGTTGCCGTTGTCGCGGTGGGCCGTCTGGAGAATAAGCGTCATAAACCGACGCTTGGCGTCGTCCTTGGCGCTGGGGTCGACCGCCACGGCGGTGTCGAACGTGTCAAGACGAATGAGTTTGTCGCCATAGGCGCTATCGGTAGTATCCATGGCGTTCCTTTGTCTGGCATGGGTTGCTGCGCGTATACGTGGGCAGTGCGGCTATCATGGTATTTTACCGATATCCGCACTGCCCACGTATACCGCTGAGTATTGTCGTTTACGACGCAGAAGGTAAAAGACGAAAGACGGACGGCGACCGTCTTTCGATCGCCGTCCGCGCTAGTCCACAATGACAAGGAATGTCGTGTAGAGACCCAGATGGAGCCTGTCGCTGTTTTCGATTTCCACCGGGGGATAGACTTTGCCGGGCTCTCGTTGGTCGCGGGGCGGCTCAATCACAATATCGCCGTCGCCCGCGCCCGATTCGAGCACTGTGCCGTTGGTCGACCCAAGGCCCTGGGCGTACCAGCGTCCACCTTCGAGCCAAATGCGGAGATGCTCGCGCGATGCATCAGCGCCTACATCGGTGATGCTGGGCGAAGTTTTGGGCAAGGACCCAATTACCGTGCCGCGCGGATCGCGTGTGAGGGGATGGATTTGCATGTCGGCGCAGTTGTCGGCATGGGTTCTGAGCAGACCGAGGTTGGGGGCGACAGTGCGCGGCTGCTCCAGGCTGCTCATAAAGCCACGTCCGACGGTAGTTTCGGTGGTGCCAAAGTGCCCGCCTGTCTTGCTGTCGCAAAAGCGCTCGACGGTGGCCACGCCTTGGATGGGGTCAGCGAGCGCCCCCGTTGCCACAAAGAGCATAAGGTAAAGCGTACTCTTCTCGCGCACGGCATTGCCGTCAAAGTTGTCGATGCGATTGAGGGCATTTGCATATAGGCGGCTGTCCAGCTTGTAGCTGGCGAGAGCCGACATCATTTCGTTGGCGGCCGGACCGCGATAGTGTTCGGCGATTGCCTGATAGGCGGACTCGCCGCCGCCGAGCTTGCTGCAGATTGCCGCGGAAAGGTTGAGCGTGGTGACGGTAAAGTCGCTGTAGATGGCGGGTGCGCACTGGTCGGGCTCGCGATGGACGATGTAACGGGTGAGATACGAGCGGTTGGAAGAGCATTTCTCGAGCAAGGTGCTGCCGAGATAGGAGTTTCCATTGATAAGCATTCGGGCGATTTCGAGATGCTTAAGACCGCCGAACGAGCGAATATCGTTATAGAGGACCGAGCACGGCGTCTCTGTTGCCACGGATACCTCCTTTGATTGCTTCCTAGCCAATATGGCGATAGGAATTAATGCCCCCCGGTGGGCGACGTATTAAATGGCTGCGCAATATATAGCGTAACCAAAGCAACATTATAGGCCACATGTTCGAAATTGCAGGAAGACTGAGAGATTTGGTTTGGACTGGACGGAAATTCCCCTCTGTCTTGATCTGTAACAATTGGGGCCGGTTTTGCTCCGTAACTGTTACAGATTGAGACGTTTGTGGGCCGTGTCGACCGTTTGTCTCGATCTGTAACACGTAGAGGAAGATTTGCCCTGTAGATGTTACTGATTGAGACAATCAGCCGGGCCCACCTCATCCGTCTCGTCATCTGTGATTTACGTGGGGGCATACGGAGTGCGGGTATACTAACCGGCGGCGAATCTGCTCCATCGCTTAGAGCTGCTGCGTCTGGACGGCGCGTGATAGGGCTGCCAAAGCGATCGCCAGCGTGCTGAGCAACGTCCTCTCTGTGCGCACCTGTTTTGTATGTATTAGCGCACTACCAAGCACGCCCCGCGCGGCCGCATGCCGTGCCCATAACGCGTGCAGATAAGGAACAACAACATATGCGTAATTCTGTATCCGACGTCACGGACGCCGAGATTCTGGACGAGGCCCGCGAGGCCATGACCCAGGCTGCCTTCGATGCGGCCGACGAGGCCAGCGCCGCCGAGACCGTTGAGTCCGCTACCGAGAGCCTGCCCGCCTTTGACGAGCTGGGCCTTTCGGACGAGATGCTTCGTGCTATCGAGAACCTAGGCTACACGGCGCCCACGCCCGTTCAGGCCGGCTCCATCCCCGTGGTGCTCGAGGGTCGCGACCTGCTTGCCGCCGCTCAGACCGGCACCGGCAAGACGGCCGCCTTCTTGCTGCCGACCATGAACAATCTGGAGCACATCGCTCCGCCCAAGCCTGTGCGCGAGCGCGGCGGCCGCAACCGCCGTCGCGGTGCTAAAAAGCCTGAGGGCAACGGTCGCGGTCCCGTGATGCTCGTCATCACCCCCACGCGCGAGCTTGCCCAGCAGATCGACGAGGTCGCCGGCAAGATTGCCGACGTCACGGGCCATGTCGCCGTGACCGTCGTGGGCGGCGTGAGCTACAAGCCACAGACCGCTGCCCTCAAGTACGGCTGCGACATCCTGGTCGCAACGCCGGGCCGTCTGGTCGACCTGATCGAGCAGGGAGCCTGCCACCTGAACGAGGTCAAGGTGCTGGTGCTCGACGAGGCCGACCGCATGCTCGACATGGGCTTTTTGCCCGCCGTCCGCCGCATTGTGCGCGAGACGCCGGCCGAGCGCCAGACGCTGCTGTTCTCGGCGACGCTCGACGAGGAGGCCGTGGGCGAGATCACCGACCTGGTGAGCGACCCGGCACGCGTGGAGATTGCGCCTGCCACGTCGACCGCCGACACCGTCGACCAGTTTGTGTTCCCGGTGTCCATCGAGGCCAAGAATAACCTGTTGCCCGAGTTCCTCAAGAAGGAGGGCCCGGAGCGCACCATCGTCTTTATGCGCACCAAGCATCGTGCCGACAGCTGCTGCCGTCGTCTGGAGCGTAAGGGCATCAAGGCCGCCGCGATTCACGGCAACCGTAGCCAGGCCCAGCGCGAGCGCGCGCTTTCTGCCTTCCGCGACGGCACCGTCGACGTGCTGGTGGCAACCGATGTTCTCGCCCGCGGCATCGACATTAGCGACGTGCGCTACGTCGTGAACTTTGACGTGCCGGCCGAGCCGACCGACTATATCCACCGCATTGGCCGTACGGGCCGCGCCGGCGAGCTGGGCTGGGCCATTACGTTTGTGACCGAGCAAGACGTCGACGAGTTCTACGAGATCGAGAAGCTCATGGACAAGACCGCCGACATCTACGAAGCCGGCGAACTGCATGTGGGTCCCAACCCGCCCGCCGTCGATCCCGAGCGCGATCCTGCCGCCTTTAAGGTGAAGAAGAAGACCAAGCGCGGCAAGTCCAAGAGCAAGAAGAAGCTTGAGCAGGCGCGTCGCGACGGCAGGCGTAACGGCGACGATTACGGCGACGTGGCTGGTCGTTCCAACCGCGGTCGCGACGAGCGTCGCGGCGACGGCGAGCGTCCGAGCCGTCCCAAGCGCGGCGGCAAGACCCGCGTGCGCGAGGGCGTTCAGGCTCGCGTGGACGAGGCTGTGGAGAGCGTGGCTCGCGAGGTGGCCGCCGAGGAGCGCGGGGGTGCTGCTGAGCAGGGCCCGCGCGGCAACCGTGCCGAGCGTCGTGCCAAGCAGTTCCAGGGCGAGGCACACCGTCGTCGTCGTGAGGACGAGGACCGTGGCGGTCGTCGTCGTGTTGAGCGCGAGGACGAGGGCCGTGGTTCGCGCGGCGGCAAGCGCGGCTCGGGTGACCGTCGTCGCTCCGGTCGCGATGGCGAGCGCGGCGGGCGCGATGAGCGCCGTGGCGGCGAAGGCCGTGGTTCGCGTGACGAGCGTGGTACCCGCGGCGGCGAGTCCCGCGGCGGCAAGCGCTTTGACGAGCGCGGAGGCCGCGAGGGTGGCCGCGGTGGCGAGCGTCGCGAGGGCGCTCGTGGCAACGGTGGTCGCAGCGGCGCCGGTCGTTCGAATGAGTCGCGTGATCGTCGCGATCCGCGTGCCAGCCGCGATCGTCGCGATGACTGGCGCAACTACGACGATACCCGCGAAGAGCGTCGCGGCGGCTATCGTGGTGGTCGTGGCGGCAACCAGGCCGGCTCCCGTGGCGGCCGTGCCGGCGGTCGCGATAACCGTGGCAGCTACGGCAACAGCCGTGGCGGCAAGCGCGGTGGCAGCTCCCGTCGCCCCGGCGACGGCGGCGGCAAGCGCAAGTAAGATGCGCATCGCGCGCTAGCGTGAGACAAGCTAAGGGCCCGAGCAAATAACGCTCGGGCCCTTTTGTTTGCCGTGTCCATCGCTAATTCAAACGTGATGTTCTCGGGAATGCATCTGGGGGATGCTGAGGACCTATTTTCCGCCATGCAGCAATGGGTCCTATGGGGTGCGCCGTGCATTTTTTGGAGTATTCTGCAGTTCGAGTTGTCTGCATATGATTCGACGTCGCCAACGGTGGCCTTCGGATATCCCTAGCGAGCGTTCCGAGTCAGATTTCGCCGTTTTCCGGAGCAGGGGCGCGTCATTCTCGCCATGTCGGGACTTAAAATGATACGGCGCCCTACAGTTTTGCCCACCCGCGGCGGTGCTGGCGCGGTCACGTTGCAGAATACTCCGTTTTTTGCACGGGCCAGGATGGGGTACCTCAGGAGAACGCGGCGGTATCCAGTAAATATATGCAATCTGTACCGGGAATTATGCAAACCGAAAAGGCGGGCAGTATGGGTTGGTGTATCGGGCTGCCTAGCGCACCAAAACGGGGAGCTCCCCCCCCCATGCGCCGTATACTCTGTCTGAATGTGAAAGCGGCTTGACGCGTTGCCAGGCGTAGGGGAGGGTGTCTCGATGAGCGTATTCGAAATTGTGTTTAGTCCGACGGGTGGAACGCGGAAGGTGTCTGGCCTTGTGGCCGGGGCACTGGGCAAGAATACCGTTACCGTCGATCTGACCGATAGCGGGCTAGATTTCAGCGCTGTCTCGATGACTGAGGACGACGTGGCCGTAATCTCTGTGCCGGCGTATGCCGGTAGAATCCCGGCTGTGGTGGCTGACCGGTTGGGCATGGTGCGCGGCAACGGGGCTCGGGCTGTTTTGGTTTGTGTATACGGAAACCGCGCGTTTGAGGACACGCTCGTAGAGCTGGAGGACGTTGCGAAGCATGCGGGATTCCGGGTGATCGCGGCAGTTGCGGCCATTGCAGAACATTCCATTGCGCGACAGTTTGCTGCCGGTCGTCCGGATGCGCAGGATGAGGCGCAGCTCGCAGAGTTTGCGCAGCAAATTCAGCAAAAGCTGTTGGCTGAGGATGCGTCCGAGCCCTCTATTCCCGGCAACCGTCCTTATAAACAAGCCGGAGGCCACCGCATGGCACCCGAGGCAACAGAGGATTGCGTCTCCTGCGGTGCATGCGCCGCGGCGTGCCCCGTTTGTGCTATCGACAAGGGTGACCCCAAACGAGCAGCTGGCGAGGCGTGCATCTCCTGCATGCGCTGCATTGCCGTATGTCCGCGAGGCGCTCGCAAGCTTGATCCCAACAAGCTATCCGCTGTTTCCCAGATGCTGAGCAAGGTTTGCGTCGTGCGGAAGGAATGCGAGCTCTTTATCTAGCGCATACGAAATTGGTGCAATGGGGCCAGGTTAATCTGCGCCAACCTGGTGCAAACAAACCTGTCCCCAATGCACCAGAGTGAGGAGTGTCCCCGAGTGCCGGCAGAAAAGGAACGTCCCTAAGTGCCGCTTAAATACCGTTTATCGAAGAAAAAATACCGTTCGCCGGTCATAATGATTGTTCCGGCTTTGGGCTTGTCTACAATAACCTCAGTGAAAAGAAATGCGGAAGGTTACCGAGTCCCTTGGACGTGGGCCTAACCAAAGTCTTTGATCGCGTGCGTCTCAAGGGGCGCATTCGATTGATTTTGGTTGGGCTATATTTATGAAGGGACATGCCACCATGGGTTTCTTTTCTCGCCTGATGGGCGGTTCGGATGAGCAGACGACTGCGGCTTCCGAGTTCGAAATCCTCGCTCCCGTTTCCGGCGAGCTTGTTCATCTAGAAAATACCAATGACCCCGCTTTTAGCAGCCGTGCCGTGGGCGATGGCGTTGCCGTGGTTCCCCAAGAGGGAACGGTGTGCGCTCCTGTTTCCGGCACCGTCGCGGCGCTGTTTCCGACTGAGCACGCGCTGGGCATCATGTCCGACGACAGCTCTGCTCAGGTGATGCTGCATATCGGAATCGACACTGTTAAACTTGAGGGCAAGGGCTTCCATGCACTTGTTGCTCAGGGTGACCATGTCGACGCGGGCCAGCCCCTCGTCGAGGTCGATTTCGACGCGGTCCGCGCCGCCGGCTTCGATCCCACGGTCTTCGTTATTGTGTGCGAGCGTTCGGAGAACTCGACTCTTCGTGAGCACGCTTCCGGCCCTGTTACTGTTAAAGAGCCTGTCGTCTGGCTTTCCGAGTAAATTCTTGTGGTGGGTACCGTGGTTATCAAGCGAGTTTTCAACAATAACGTCGCAATGGTCACTTCGGACGATGGCTCCGAGCTCATCGTCATCGGCCGAGGCCTCTGCTTTGGCCGCCATGCCGGCGACGCTATCGATGAGGCATCGGTCGAAAAGACCTATGCGCTGCAGGAGGGCACTTCTCAGGATTCGCGTATGATTGACCGCTTGGCACATCTTTTGGAATCCATCCCCACCGTCAACCTCGTGATTTCCGAAGACATTGTTCAGATGCTCCGTCGAGAGCTCAATGTTGATATCAACGACAAGATTCTCATTGCTCTCGCAGACCATATCAGTCTTGCTTTGGAGCGCGAGCGTAAGGGCGTCCCCTGCGAGAATCCGTTGCTGCTCGAGATCCAGCAGTTCTATCGCAAGGAGTATGCGCTTGCGGGCCGTGCGCTGCAGATTATCAAGGAGTATATGGGCATCCAGATGAGCGAAGAAGAGCAGGGTTTTATTACGCTGCATATCGTCAACGCCACCATGCCGCAGCGCTCTGACCGTCTGATTGTTTCGGTCCAGCTTGTTCGCGACGTGCTTGCGATTGTTTCCGAGCACTATGCCACGACCCTTGACGTCACCTCGTTGCCGTACGAGCGTTTCGTTCGCCATCTGCAGTTTTTTGCGCAGCGAGCGCTCGATTCCGCGGCGGGGCAGGTCAATGGCGACGCACTGTTCCGTATCGATGAAACGGCGTATCCGAGGGCGTTCTCGTGTGCGGAGTCAATTGCCGACCACTTAGCGTCTACCTATAACGTTGTCGTTACCGATGCCGAGAAGAGTTATCTCGCATATCACATTGTTAACCTGCTTGGAGAACCTGGTCTCTAGGCATAACGTGCCCACACATCGATTGATATAAGGCAAGGCTCACGGTCTTGTCCAGGGCACACCTATCTTAATTTGCGGAAAAGGAAGGGGAGTACCGCTATGACCGCAAAAAAGAAGTTCAATTTCAAAGCGCCGTTGGAGGTGTTCGCGAAGTCAATCGTTCAGCCGATGATGTATCTCTCGGTTGCCGGCATTCTGCTCATCGTGGGCATTATTCTGACCAACAAGACCATCTGCGCCGTGATCCCTGTGCTGGGCTCCGGTCCGTTCCAGCTTGTGGGCGCCGTTGTCTATCAGTCGCTGATGTTTATCATCAACAACCTCTCGATTCTGTTCTGCGTGGGCATCGCCGGCGCCATGGCAAAGAAGAACAAGGGCCATGCTTCGCTGATCGCCCTGATGTCGTTCTTCCTGTTCCTGCAGGCTAATAACATCGTGCTCAACGCCACCGGTTCTCTTGCCGAAGCGAGCGGCATGCTCGGCCTTACCGGAACCGGCCAGGCCACCGTTATGGGCATTCAGGTCCTCGATACCGGCGTGTTTGGCGGCATCATTCTTGGTTGCATCACCGGTGCCGTGTTCAACAAGTACTCGAACAAGCAGTTCCCCATTGCCCTTTCGATGTTCTCGGGCGTTCGCTTCCCGTTCCTGATCATGATCATCATCTCCTGGATCATGGGCGCTGGCTTCTGCATCGTTTGGCCTCCGGTTCAGGGCGCCATCTCCTCCGTTGCCGGCATCATTAAGGAGTCGGGCAACATCGGTCTGTTTATCTACGGCATGCTCAACAAGCTGCTCGTTCCCACCGGCCTGCACCACCTCATCTACACCCCGTTCCAGTTCTCCGATGTGGGCGGCACCCTTACGCTGGGTGATCAGGTTATCGCCGGCGCCTATCCCATCCGTGTTGCCGAGATGGCGATGACGGGCCAGCCCTTCTCCGATAGCACCTACTTCAACAGCTACACCTTCAACAACCTGTGGCCCTACATCGGTATCGGTCTCGCCTTTATCTTCACCGCTTACAAGGGGAACAAGGATAAGACCAAGGCCGTTATCATCCCGCTGATCATCACCGCCGTGCTCTCCTGCGTGACCGAGCCCATGGACTTCCTCTTTGTCTTTGCCGCTCCCGTGCTCTTTGTCGTTCACTCGATTCTTTCCGGCATCTTCCTGGTTCTGCTCAAGGTCCTCTCCGTGCCCGCTTCGACTGCAGGCGGCATCATCAACATCGTGGTTTCCAACCTGGTCCTCGGTGTCGACAAGACCAACTGGCCGGTTATGCTGGTGCTTGGAGTCGTCAACGCCGCTCTGTACTTCTTCCTCTTCACCTTCCTTATTAAGAAGCTCAACCTCCACACGCCTGGTCGCGAGGAAGAGTCCGAGCTTGCTGAGTCCGTTGCCGAGGGCGAGGCCGCCGCGTCTGTCGCGGTGAAGCAGGGCGCTGTTGCCGCGGCCCCCGCAGAGGGCGTCGATGCAGGTATTGCCGACCTGGTCGCAGGTCTTGGTGGCAAGGACAACATCGAGGAGCTCGAGAACTGCTTTACGCGTCTCCGCGTGAACGTTAAGAACCCGGACCTCATCAATGAGGACCTCATCAACCACGTGCCCAACAGCGGCATCAACCGCAACGGCAATAATATCCAGATCATCTTTGGCATGAAGGTCGCCGAGATGCGCGACAAGGTCGAAAACGCAATTGAGAAGGAGCAGTAAACAATGATCATTACTCTGTGTGGTGGCGGATCCACCTTTACCCCCGGCATCGTCAAGTCCATCGCTCTGCGCAAGGACGAGCTCGACGTTGACGAGATTCGTCTGTACGACATCAACGAGGAGCGCCAGCGCAAGATCGGCGTGCTCGTGGACTGGATTTTGCACGAGGACCTTGGCCTGGACATCAAGCTCACGGTGACCACCGACAAGGAGACTGCCTTTACGGACGCGAGCTTCGTGTTTGCCCAGATGCGCGTGGGCGGCTACGCCATGCGCGAGCAGGACGAGAAGATTCCGCTGCGTCACGGCTGCGTGGGTCAGGAGACCTGCGGTTGCGGCGGCCTTGCCTACGGCATGCGCACCATCTTCCCCATGGTCGAGCTGATCGATGACGTTGAGAAGTACGCCAAGAAGGACTACTGGATTCTCAACTACTCCAACCCTGCTGCCATCGTCTCCGAGGGCTGCCGCGTGCTGCGTCCCAACGCTCGTATCATCAACATCTGCGACATGCCGATCGCGATCATCGACGTGGTTTGCGCCGCGCTCGATATCGACAAGAAGGATGTCGAGTACGATTACTTTGGCCTCAACCACTTTGGTTGGTTCACCTCGATTCGCCACAAGGGCGAGGAGGTGCTCCCGCAGCTGCGCGAGTACATCAAGGAGCATGAGATTCTGCTGCCCGACTCCTACCTCAAGGGCATGGGCTCGCTCATGGCAAAGAAGCCCGAGGAGGCCACTGACGAGCACCCCGAGCAGAACCGCCACACCAAGGGCAGCTGGTACTACGTCTGGAAGGGCGAGTACGAGATCATGGAGTGCTTCCCGGAGTATCTGCCCAACACGTATCTGAACTACTACCTGCAGCAGAAGGAGTTCGTCGAGCATTCCAACCCCGAGCGCACCCGTGCTAACGAGGTTGAGGAGACGCGTGAGAAGAACCTCTTCGACGGCATCGACCACTACGAGAAGACGGGCGAGATCGACGAGAGCACGTTCTATGCGGGCAGCCACGGCGACTGGATTGCCGATCTGGCTATCGCTCTGAAGAACGACACCAAGCAGCGCTTCCTGGTCATTTGCGAGAACAAGGGCGCTATCCCCAACATGCCCTACGACGCTATGGTCGAGCTGCCTGCCTACATTGGCAAGAATGGCCCCGAGGTCATCAGCCGCGACAACATTCCTCTGTTCCAGCAGGGCCTCATGATGCAGCAGCTGAACTCCGAGAAGCTCGTGGTCGAGGCTACGATCGAGGGTTCTTACGAGAAGGCGCTCAAGGCCTTTACGCTGAACAAGACCGTGCCTTCGATGAAGGTCGCCAAGGAGGTTCTCGACGACATGATCGAGGCCAACAAGGGCTACTGGCCCGAGCTTAAGTAAAAGCAACAGGGTCGCTGGCCGCATACCTGGAGCAATGCCCCGTCCACGTGATTGCGTGGGCGGGGCATTGCCGTTTTGCGCAAAGTAACCTGGCTCCTTTGCACCAACAATGATCCGTTTTCCTCTGTCCCCAAGGGATCAGTGTTTTGCCAGTTTGTGGTAGAACTAGGGAACGGTTCTTGAGGAGGCTGGCATGCTCAACGCGTTGGTGTGAACACTTGCTTGTTTAGGCGTTGTCGCGGCAGATATTGCCCTGAGCGTGGTTTTGTTTTCCGCTCTGGGTGTCGCGTCGGTGTTCATGGGTTTTTCGATTGACGACCTCGATATTCAATTGCTTCAGGCTGCCGCGCAGATGGCGTCGTTTTTGATGGCACTGCTGTGGTGGCGTTATCTGTGGCCGCGCTCGTTTATGGCGCGCTGGCAGGGCGAGCGCTCGCTTGGCGGGGGAGCAGGCAAAGCGTGGAGGCGCATCGCCTGCGTTATCGTGATCGGCCTTGCCCTGCAGGTGGTCGTTGGCTACGTGACCGACGCTGTGCTGTCGCTGTTGCCCGAGGCGGCGGCCGATTACAGCGAACTTGTCGAGGAGACGGGCATGGGCGACACGAGCTATCTGGCCGTCCTGACCACGGTGCTCGGCGCTCCGTTTTGCGAGGAGCTGCTGGTGCGCGGTATCATTTTTGAGTTTTCGCTCCGAGCATTTAACCCGCAGTGCCGTCCGCTCTGGAAGCGCCGGCGTCGCGCGCGGGCGCAAGGCGTCGCCATGGTGCCCTGGGCGGCACCGGACAAGCGAGGCATCGCCGCGGCGATTGTGCTGCAGGCGGCCATCTTTAGCTTTATGCATATGAACTGGGTGCAGGGCTGCTACGCCGGCGCCGCCGGTCTGGTCTTTGGCTGGGTGCTCGTGACCACCGGAAAGCTCCGCTACACGATCCTGCTGCATTTTGCCTTTAACGCCGGGTCGTATCTCATGACGTTGCTGTGGTTTGTGAACACGCCGTTCGACGTGGCAATTACGGTCGCTATCGCCGGCTTTGTGCTGGTAGAGGCGATGCGCTCGCTGCGCCACGCGTGTGGGATGGATGCAGCGAGCGCACCGCTGCCCTAGTTGCGACGCCCGCCTCCGTTGGCGCCCTGACGCCCCTGGGCCGCGCGATTGCGGCCGGCAGTGTTCTGTGCGCGCGACATGCCGCCGTGCCCCTTGCTGCCTTTGGGTCCCTTGCCAGCGCCGCCGCCATGCGGTTTGCCACCCTTCTTGCCAGTGCCGTGTCCGCCGCTGGCCGATGTCTCGCCCGGGCGTGGCGGCACGGGGCGAATCAGGCAATGCTTGGTGTGGCCAATCAGATCGCGGCGGCCGGCTTTTTCCAACGCCTCACGTACCAGCTTGTAGTTCTCGGGTTTGCGATACTGAATCAGCGCACGCTGCATGGCCTTTTCGTGCGGGTCGCGCGCCACATAGATCGGCTGCATGGTGCGCGGATCCACGCCGGTGTAGTACATGCAGGTCGACATGGTGGACGGCGTGGGGTAGAAGTCCTGCACCTGCTCGGGCATATAGCCCATGTCGCGCACGGCCTCGGCAAGGTCCACAGCTTCCTTCATGGTCGAGCCGGGATGGCTCGAAATCAGATACGGCACTACGTACTGTTTAAGTCCGTATTCGCGGTTCAGGCGTTCAAATTTACGGCAGAACGCGTCGTAGACGGCGCGGCTCGG
The DNA here is from genome assembly GCA_019414625.1 of Collinsella sp. Lineage (GTDB taxonomy): Bacteria > Actinomycetota > Coriobacteriia > Coriobacteriales > Coriobacteriaceae > Collinsella. Next base: position 28,027 of record DXLR01000045.1, on the reverse strand, counting down.
CTTGCCCATCACGGACAGCACCGCGTCGCTCACGTGCTCGGGCGCTACGCGCAGCTGGCCCGAGACATGGTGCTCCAGCAGCTCGCGCAAAAACTCGTCCGAGGCATCGGCCATGGTGTAGTCAAAGCGGATGCCGCTCCTCACAAAGACCTTCTTGACGCCGGGAAGTTGGCGCAGGTCGCGCAGCAGCTGCGTGTAGCCACTCTCGTCGACCACCATGTTCTTGCATACGCTCGGCCACAGGCAGCGCTTGTTCTTGCACACGCCGTGCTTGAGTTGCTTGTCGCAGGCAGGACGGCTAAAGTTTGCCGTCGGTCCGCCCACGTCGTTGATGTAGCCCTTAAACTCGGGGTCGCGCGTGAGCAGCTCGGCCTCGCGCATGATCGAGTCGTGGCTGCGCATCTGCAGCACGCGGCCCTGGTGGAAGGTGAGGGCACAAAACGAGCACTCGCCAAAACAGCCGCGGTTGGAGCTGATGGAAAACTTGATCTCGGCAAAGGCCGGCACGCCGCCTGCCGCGTCGTAGTCGGGATGCCAATCGCGTGCATAGGGGAGTTCTGCCACCTCGTCCATCTCATCGGTCGTTAACGTCGCCGACGGCGGGTTCTGCACCACATAGACGCTGTTGGGGTAGGGCTCTACCAGGCGATGCCCGGTAATGGGGTCCATGTTCTGCTGCTGCACGTTAAAGCTGCGCGCGTAGTTGAGCTTGTCGGCGGTAAGGTCGTCCCAGCTGGGCAGCAGGTCGTAGTCATAGACCTCGTCGAGCGAGCCTGTGCGGTAAACGGTGCCGTTGATATAGGTGATCTGATCGACGGGTAGTCCCGCGTCGAGTGCGTCGGCGATTTCGACAATCGCGTGCTCGCCCATGCCGTAGATGAGGATGTCGGCGCCCGAGTCGAGCAGTACCGAACGCTTGAGCTTGTCCTGCCAGTAGTCGTAGTGGGCCAGGCGGCGCAGGCTTGCCTCGATGCCACCGATAATGATGGGAGCGTCCTTGAACGTCTGGCGGATGAGGTTGCCGTAGACCGTGACGGCACGGTTGGGGCGGTGGCCTTCCTCGCCGCCGGGGGTATAGGCGTCGGTGTGGCGGCGGTGCTTGGTCACCGAATAGTGGTTGACCATGGAGTCCATGTTGCCGGCGCTGACCAAAAAGCCCAGGCGCGGCTCGCCGAGCACCGTGATGCTGGCGGGGTCGGTCCAGTCGGGCTGGCAGATAATGCCTACCTTGTAGCCGTGCGCGTCGAGCACGCGGCTGATGATGGCCATACCAAAGCTGGGGTGGTCCACGTAGGCGTCGCCGCAGATGTAGACGAAGTCACACTGGTCCCAGCCGCGCGCATCCATGTCGGCGCGGCTGACGGGGAGGAACTTATCGCGGCTCGGACGCCAGGGACGGGCGGGAGCTGTCGGGGCATGCGTGGGACGCGACCCCTGGGCCTTGCCGCCGCGCTTTTGCTGCTGGCCCTGTTTGCCCTGCTGACTGCGCTGGTTGTTCTGAGCGTGCTGAGGCTTTTTTGCCACGATCCCTCCCGGTGTTTGTATGCTGCACGTAATTGTAACCAGTCTTTTTGGGACGGGGCTAAAAAGACTGGTGGAGTACATGAGCTGGCGGATCGACGCGTCGATGCGGGTGCCGTTTGTTTCCAGACTGTGTATCCCCGTGTCGAAGGGGCCGTCTCGCGCGCACGCCATGTTGTCAATGGGTTACAGTATGAACGGCGGCTATGTCTCCGCCAACGCACGAGAGGGTCGTCAACAAGGAGGATGCACGACGATGCAGCGTGCCAAACAGATATCGGAGTCCATTGAGCTGGGCATTATCTTGGCGCTCGCCGGTGGCTTTATGGACGTGTATTCGTACATTGGGCGCGATCATGTTTTCGCCAACGCGCAGACGGGCAACATCCTGCTCGTGGGCGTGAGCATTTCGGAGGGCAACTGGGCGCTGGCGGGGCGCTACTTCTTCCCTGTGGTTTCGTTTGCTGTGGGCATTATGCTTGCCGACCTGGTACACGAGCGTTTTGGCAGCGTGATCCACTGGCGTCAGGTGACGGTGTTCTTTGAAGCCGTCATCTTGCTGGGAGTGAGTTTTATTCCCGGTGGCGATTTCAACCTGCTCGCCAACTGCCTCACTTCGTTTGCCTGCGGTATGCAAGTCGAGAGCTTCCGCAAGATTCATGGACACGGCATCGCCACGACCATGTGCATCGGCAACTTGCGCAACGCCCTGCAAAACGTGGACGACTATATCATCACCCACAAGCGCGGCTTTTTGGAAAACGGCGTACTGTACTTTGGCGTGATCTTCACCTTTGTGTTTGGCGCCGTGCTGGGCAACTGGTGTATTGAGCGCATGGGCCTGCACGCCATTGCGGTGGCGAGCGTGCTGCTGTTTATCGCGTTTGCCATCATGTTCATCGACCGTGAACGCGATTTGCACAGGAAATGGGCCCGCATCGTAGCTGACTGGCAGACCACGAGTCTTAAGCGCTAAGGTGCATGTTCGTAATGACAAGATTTGACGTCAGCAAAGCGTGCTGCTTGAGGCTATAGAATAAAAATGCCATCTTTCTAGCTATAATTATTAGTTGAGGGGATGGACATATGCCAGAGCTTTTTATTCAAAATAAGACGACAGTAATCAAGTTGATGGTGCTCTGCATTTTATCTGCCCTGGTAGAGCTGTCTGTTGTTAAAGCTGAATCGTTGATTATAGACTATGGCCTGCTTCGCTCTAATTATCGTAACGTTTTATACATTGGGTTAGGCCTGCTAGTATTGCTCTCAGTTGAGCTGGTGACAAACCTGTTCAGATCAAAATATGCGGAGCAATTGGCTTCCGATGGCGCTAACTGCTTCTATAGATTGCTTGCCCGCCGTGCTTTAGAGCGGCCCTTAGTTTTAGCAAAAGACAGTGACTACCTGTTATCGCGTATTGAAGAGGCTGGGAACCTACAGCCGATGATTGGAATATTTACAACTGCGTTTCTTCCGTGCTTAGTGACGGGTTTGGCATCGTTTGTGGCGCTATCTAATATCTCTTTGTTGCTTTTGATCCCTGTTTGTGTTTCGGCATTGTTTATTTCGCTTCTATATCCGTTCGCTCTTAGTAAGCTATCGACTAAGAGCGAAAAGGCATTGGAGGCCCAGGCGAGGGGTTCTGCTTATTTAGCCCAACTAATAAATTGTCGACTTTACATTCGAATTTCTCGTTCAATTAACTTGGAATTACTTCGCTATAAAAAGATGCTTAAAGCCTGCAGGAACTCTCGAGTTGAGGAGAGTGTCTTTGCGAGATTGGCAACTGAAATAGTTAACGCTGGCAACATCATTACTGGCTTGCTTTCAGTTCTGCTGCTTATTTTCCTTGTGTTAAAGCGCGGGCTGACGGTCGGGATTGCGGTGCAGAGTTATCAACTTGTGCTTCTATGCTATTCTCCTTTTCCTCTTGTTCTGAATTGTTGGGCTCAGCTTCAGCCGTCGTTTAGGTCGTTGCGCCGTGTCTTGGAATTACGTCGTCTTTTGGAAGCTGGAAAACCTAATTTGATATGCTTCGATCACGCTGATCGAATTAGTTGGAAAGGAATCAGTCTCTCGTTTTCGTCGAGCGAAACTAATGAGAGGATAACAATTCCAGATTGCACAATACAGGCACCTTGTCTGGTTTTAGTAAGCGGCCCTAATGCATGTGGCAAATCTTCATTTCTGGAAGTATTGAATGGATTATTGTCGCCAGTTGCTGGCAGACTGTGTGTTAATGAGTCTACTGTCATTTTCGATGGCTTGACTTTAATCCAGCTACCCTGCGCAACTATGCCGCAAAGACATTTGATAATGGGGGGAACTTTCAGGAAGGCTCTTTACTATGGTCTTGTAGATATTGACTCTGAAAAACTCATCTATCTTTTGAAGGGTTTTAGCCTCGATAAATTATTTGAAGCCAATCCCGTCATTGGAACTAGGGGACACAATTTGTCTGGCGGAGAACTGGCTTCTCTATTACTTTGTAGGGCCTTTCTGAGCAGCTATTCTATTATTATTTTGGATGAGCCTTGCAACAATTTAGATAATGCTTCAATATCCTTTTTGAAGGCGGTGGTTGCACAGGAGATGAAAGAGCGTATCGTCATCATTGCGGATCATGGACATGGTTTTGAACAATTTGCAGACTATGTAATACAGTTTCAGGAGCCAGAAAAAACTATCTAGCTCCTGAACGTTGCTACCAACTGCTATTTGCGAGTTATTCGAGATGCTCTTCAATGCGAGCTCTAAGAAGGGCAATGGCTGTGGGTATTCCAATTGCGGCAGCTAATTCGGCTTTATCCAAAACCTGTATGCTAAAGCACGATTGTTTATCACATTGAAGAACGGTAACTGAAGATACCCTCACTTCCCGTTGGCTGAATATATCGTAATCTCCAAAAAGGAAGTTACCTTTTATTGAGTAATTCGGTATGTTCGTTATGCACTTCATCTCAAGTCTGTTTAGGCCATAATCGAACACCGCAACTTCCTTATGTTCGATGACGAGCGCAACCCTGGGCATGTTACTAAAGCCACCGTCGACGACAGTAAAGAGCTTTTCATTTGTATCGTCATAAACGGTGTATTTAAGACTCAATAGCTGTCCTAGTGGACCCGTGAACCCATGTCTTTTGATGTTGAGGTTGTCTCCCACTGGGTTGGTGAGAGCTAGAGCATGCGGATAAGGGTTACCTTCAATTGAGATTCGATATTCGTTTGTAGCTGTCTTGCTCGATTTAGGACCAGTAGCCGCCACGCGTCATCGCCTCAATCGCATTGGAACCGACTTCTGCTTCGTGCGGAGAATTACGCAGTACGTTGCAGTACATGCAGCTGCAATAACCGCATGGGCAATTTCTAATAAAATGAATGACGCTATTTACTGCATGCATGTTAAATGGTCGAATACTTCTCATGATTTGCCTCCCATTGTTCGATTGTTTCTGACTGTTCTATTGCCTTCTTCACCTCCTCAACGCTGTTGAACCCTATGTTTTCAATCGACGAGTACTCAACGTAAACAGAAAACCTGCTTTCAAGAAAAATTAGCAGTCGAACTAGATCCGATGAGGACAAGCTGAATGGGGGATCGGTCAATCGTTGATTTCTTAGATCTTGATCAAATTGAGTCAAATCCAAATCTCTAATATTGCTTATTGCTTTTTCAATTTCTGCGTAGATGGTTTCATCTTTACAATATGCTGTCATTTCAGTACCCCAAGATCGAAATCAAACAACTCGTCCTCGATTGTCTTGCAGCATAGTAATGATTCTTCTGGATCTAAGCTGGCTGAGAAACTGGGTATTCCTCTTAGTCGAAGTTCTCTTGCTGCTTGAATAGCTTTATCGCTAGATGAATAGCTTATTTGAAATTCATGCGTCTCCAACCCCTCTGTGGCGTCAAGTACTTCGTTTGTAATTTCAAATTGAACTTTCTCTGCTTGCGTAAGCGTTTCAATTACGGGCATGAGCCCTAGCATTATGTCGTAGTCGGCTATCGTGTATGGGATATTGATAATGGCTAAGTCAGGGCAGAAAGCTCGACATGCAGCAATCGACCCCAATCCGTAATCTCCGAAAATGTGGTCGTTGTATTTCATAAGCACATTGGGCGTCTCTAATAGAGCTAGGTCGGATTTATCGTTCTCAATGATGAGGTTGATCTGCTCATTCATTTTGATGACGGCAGATTGGCCACCATCAAAACTAAGGGTGTTGCAGCCCCAGATTTCATTTAAAGGATTGAAGCTCAACGCGCATAGATTGGGATGGTGCTTTCTCATCTCGCTAACGATGCTACTGAACGTTATTGTTGAATTGGCGGGTGTATATAGATTCCCGACAACAATTTTTGGTATCAGGGCTAATTCCTGCATGTCGCTTTTGCTAGACTCGATTTGTTCAGCGGCGAGATGGCTGACAACCGTCTTATTTACAGAATGAGCGTAGGTTTCAGCGTGTTTACTAAATTCTACGAGTCCTGCGGCGCTTTCTTTCGTCGATAAAACGACAACCAGGTCTGATTCATCGATTGTCGTTACATAGTTAATTCGATTTCTTATGCCAATTTCTTTGCAATTAACAAGGTTGGCGACATCTAGGCCGTCCGGTAGAATGCCGCATGGCGTTGATACCCGGATATTGTAGCCATTTCCTAGCAATCCAATCAGAAGAGGATAGTCAGCTCTTGTGAAAGATATAAGTCCGATTGTCTTCATGATTTTTATCGCTTGTTCCTTTTTAGAGCTGTTGCAATGGACACTTCATGTCTATGAAGCTCAAAGTGAAGTATTTTCTGATTAAGTCGGTCAAAGGCAATTCGTTTTGAATTGTCGCATGCTGTTCGCTTGTAATCAGGGCTTATTACTCCTTCGCAATCTGCGCTTTTTATGCATTGGGTGCACAGCTGAAATGCCCAACATTTTTTACATGAATCGCTGGTCAGCTTTGAAACATTGATTATCTTTTCAATTTGACCTAAATCAAATCCTGAATCCAATGTGCCGATATACATTTCCTTCGTTGTTTCGCTGACCCTTTCGCAAGGAAGAAGCGCTCCTGCTGTTGTCACAAATAGACGCGTAACCCCTGGTTCGCATGGGCCACCGGGTATAGCTTTTGCTGGGATGTTCGAAGGTGCAAATCGCTTTATGTTTTGGTTGATGTTTGCAAGCGTATATGAAGCGAGCCTATCGTTGCGGTTTCCTTTTTCGATTTCGCGCTCATCCATAATTCTTGCTTTAAATAAGGCGTAATTTAGCTGACTTGAGAACTCGTCATTGTAGGGGGCGATACGTCCGTTGCGTTCCAGGTAGTTGAATTGAACATCGCAATCTTCGATATCTTTATCATTTATAAAGGAAGAGACTGTTTTATAGATGTTGTTCGTGTCGACTACGGCATTAAAATGAACATATTTGTTGCGTTCAGGATGGCTGTCTAAAACCATATGAACATTGTCTATAACTGTTTGGTATGAGGACTTGCCATTAGCGTAATGCCTAGACTTATCATGGATTTGCTGCGGCCCGTCAAGACTGATTAACAAATAGAATTCATGCCCAGAATCGAAGAAGAATTTAACCATTTCTTCAGATAAAAGAGAGCAATTAGTTGTAATTCGAAATGAGATGTGTTTTCCTTCAAATACCTGCTCTGCATATTGAGTAATTAGCTTAATTTCATTAAATCGAAGGAGAGGTTCTCCTCCATAAAATGCTACGACCGGGTTTGAGTTGTCGATCGAGTGCATCTTAAAGAATTCGATTGCATGTTTTGCCGTCGAAATGGACATGGAGTTATGACTGTGGGCTCTGTTGTATGAGGAGTTTCCGGAATAGATACAGTAATCACATCGGAAGTTACAAGATTGAGTCAGCTGAAGGGTTAGCATCCGTATATTTCTTTCCAGCTTAACTTTCAAAAGGTCAATTGATGGATAAGCGATATCCTGCAATGGCGAATCGCAGCAGTAGCCACATGATTGTAGTAACTGGAATTCTTGGTCTGATTTATAGGAAGCGTGGCAAACTTTTCCTGCTTGGACTTCTGAGATGTAATCGAATAGATCTTTGCTTACTGCAAGTATCTCGTTTCGATTGGCATCATAAATGTAGTGGCCCAAGAGGGTCTTTATGGGTAGAACTAACATCTCTACCGCCTCTTTCATTTCACTAATGTTATTTAGTGAACTAAGATGTTTTTATAAAGTATCCTTTTATAAACGTATTGTCAAACATATATTGCTAAAACAGAAACAATTTATAGGCTGAGTTGGTCGTATTCTTTGGGCGATTGCTCCTATAATCTAGCCTTCGCTGCTGTCGGGAGGGAAGGACTAGGGCTCCATTATTATGTTGAAACGCTTTAACACTTTTGATGTTCTCGCGTGTTTTTTGTTTCAAAAGCGTTAGGATGGGACTCATAGCGTGGGGCGTAATGGGCGCCCCGCACACGATGGGAGGCTATCAATGGCTAATCGTTTCGTTCTCAATACCATCTCTTATCATGGTTCCGGCGCCATCAAGGAGATCCCCGGCGAGCTCCAGCGTCGCGGCTACAAGAAGATCTTCGTCTGCTCCGACCCCGATCTGGTCAAGTTTGGTGTTACCGCTAAGGTGACCGACGAGCTCGACGCTGCCGGCATCGCTTGGAGCCTCTACTCCGAGATTAAGCCCAACCCCACCATCCAGAACGTCAAGGACGGCGTCGAGGCCTTCAAGGCCGCCGAGGCTGACGCTATCGTGACCATTGGTGGCGGCTCCTCCATGGACACCGCCAAGGCTATCGGCATCATCATCAACAACCCTGAGTTCGCCGATGTCCGCAGCCTCGAGGGCGTTGCTCCCACTAAGAACCACGCTGTGTTCACCATCGCTGTGCCGACGACTGCCGGTACCGCCGCCGAGGTGACCATCAACTACGTCATCACCGACCCCGAGAAGGTCCGCAAGTTCGTGTGCGTCGACACCAACGACGCCCCCGAGGTCGCCGTCGTCGACCCCGACATGATGGCCTCCATGCCCGCCGGCCTGACCGCCTCCACCGGCATGGACGCTCTGACCCACGCCATCGAGGGCTACACCACCAAGGGCGCTTGGGAGCTCTCCGACATGTTCCACTTTGAGGCTATTAAGCTTATCAGCGAGAACCTGCGCGACTCTGTCGCCGAGGCTAAGTCCGGTCAGCCCGGCTCCGGCCGCGAGGGCATGGCTCTTGGCCAGTATGTTGCTGGCATGGGCTTCTCCAATGTCGGCCTGGGCATCGACCACGCCATGGCTCACACCCTGTCCGCTCACTACGACACCCCGCACGGTGTCGCTTGCGCCATGCTGCTGCCGATCGCCATGGAGTTCAACAAGCCGGTTTGCGCCGAGCGCCTGGCCAAGGTTGCCGTCGCCATGGGCGTTGACACCACGGGCATGAGCACCGACGAGGCTGCCGATGCTGCCATCGCCGCCGTCAAGCAGCTTTCCGCCGACGTGAACATCCCGCACGTCTGCGAGGCCATGAAGGCTGACGAGATCGAGGTCCTGGCCAAGGACGCCATGGCCGACGCTTGCTTCCCGGGTAACCCGCGCGAGGCGACGCTCGACGACGTCATCGAGCTCTTCAAGAAGATCTGCCCGGCTGCCTAACTTGGTTCGGCGGGCCCCCGCCCGTTAGCCCCACAATCGTCCTCGGACATGTCGGAAGCCCCCGCTGCGCACTTCGTGCGGCGGGGGCTTCCTCCGTCCTGCGGAAAGATTCTGGGGCTAACGGGCGGGGCCCGCCGGCTCGTTGTCGTGGCGGGCGCTGTTCGGAAGAGCTCGATGGGTTGTCTCGCTAGGTAAATAATTGTGCGCGGTGGTATTGTTGCTGTGGGTTTAATTCGATATGAAAGGGTGACTTTGGTGTCCAAGATGGATTCTACGCTCTCCTATATTACTGACCAGTTGAAGGCGCTTACCTCGATTGCTTCGCCTACGGGGTTTACTCGTGCGGCGACTGATTATCTAATGGAAACGTTGCGCGATATGGGCTTTGGCCCTGAGCGTTCCAACAAGGGCAACGTGCTGGTTGAGCTTGGCGGCGAGGGCGAGCCGCTGGTGTTGGCGAGCCATGTCGACACCCTGGGCGCCATGGTGCGCTCCATTAAGGACAATGGTCGCCTGCGCCCCACGACGCTCGGCGGGCATCAGTGGTCTACGGCCGATGGCGAGAACTGCACCGTCTACACGCGTGACGGCAATGTGTACACGGGCGTGGTCCTCAATACCGAGCCTTCGGCGCATGTGGCCGACGAGCTGGTCAAGGCCATCGAGAAGAACATGGAAATCCTGCTCGACGAGAATGTCGACAGCAAGGACGACGTGCTTGAGCTGGGCATTCAAACTGGTGACATCATCGCCATGGATCCGCGTACCACGGTGACGGAGAGCGGTTACATTAAGAGTCGCTTCTTGGACGACAAGCTGTCGGCGTCGATTCTGCTGGGCTTGGCGCGTGCCGTCGCCGCTGGCGAGGTGACGCTTTCGCGTAAGGTGTCGCTGCTCTTTACCGTGTACGAGGAGGTCGGCCACGGTGGTGCCTTTGTGCCGGCCGACACGCGCGAGATGATCAGCGTGGACATGGGTTGCGTGGGCGACGACCTAGGCTGCACCGAGCGCATGGTTTCGATCTGCGCCAAGGATTCGGGCGGTCCGTACAATTACGACCTGGTGACCACGTTGTCCAATATCGCGCGCGAGCTTGAGCTCGATTACGCTATCGACGTGTACCCGCATTACGGTTCGGACGTCGAGGCTACGCTCTCTGCCGGCTACGACATCCGTCACGGCCTGATCGGCCCCGGCGTGTACGCGAGCCACAACTACGAGCGCAGCCACATCGACGGCGTGCGCAACACCTACGAGCTCGTCCGCGCCTACGTGCAGCGCTAGGGGAGCAACTTGCGACTCGGCTGACCAATCGCTAAGGCCCGATTTCTCGGGCCTTTTTTCGCTTTAGGTCGTTTAGTATTATGATGTATGTAATCTATTAACTAAACGCGTAAATTACTTAACGAGGTGATGCAGTGTATGGATATGTCTGAGTACTTGTCTATGGGTGATGCTGCCCGCCTATTGGGCGTTACGAAAGCCCGCATATCTCAACTTGCCGCATCGGGGACGCTTGTGTGCGATATTGTGGGCGGACGGAAGATGGTCGAGTACAATTCTGCGGTCGCCTATCAAAAGGTCCGCAAACGTGGACGCCGTCCTGCGGCCGATGTGGGGCGCAAGTTTACGCTGATGTCGGCCGATTACGAGGTTGCGCGTGTTTCGTTTGATCCGACGCGCGAGTTTTCCTTCGAAATCGCTGAGGTACTCGATGCGCAGAGGATGCCGTTTGGCACGTGCTCGAGCTCTTCTCCTACGGTGAATAAACGGGAGCTCAACGTGTGGTGGAGCCATCGGTCGGTGCCTGACGTCCGCCCCGGGCTCGTCTCGCGCTATCGTGAACTGGGAATTGCCAGTGGCATCGAGGTTCCGGTTCGGTGCCTGGGCCTATCACTTTCGGATTGTTATTGGCTGCGACCGGCAGAATGCGATGAGCTCGAATGGCGAAACCTCAATTACTTCGAGAATGATTTTGAGCGATCGGCGTCCGAAGAGCGTTCGGGTTGGCTGGAAGGCATCGGTCTTAAAAATCCGGATAACACGTCCGAGGGCGAGCTTCCTAAATCGTGGATGATCCGAAACGGCATTCGCGTTTTGGCTAAAGGGTGCGGGATGGACGATCAGCGTCCCTTTAACGAGGCGGTTGCAACGGCTCTACATCGTCGCTTGCTTCCCAAGGGGGAGTTTGTTCCTTACACGGTTGAGCGCATGTTCGATGGCCCCGCGTGCCTGTGCGAGGATTTTCTTGACGGCCGCGAGGAATATGTTCCGGCTGTTTACGTTAAGGGCGCACTTGGTAGCCAGCGGGGAAACTCGACATACGATCGATACTGTCGCTACCTCGGCAAGCATGGTGCCGATGAGGCCGCTGTGAGAAGGTCTATGTCGCAGATGATCGTTTGCGATGCCCTTTTGGCCAACAGCGACCGCCATTGGCGAAATTTCGGCATCATCCGCAATGTCGACACCCTGGAGATAAAACCTGCTCCGCTGTTCGATAGCGGCAACTGCCTGTGGTACAACGTACCAACTGCCGTGCTCGCAGCTGGGGAGTTTGGGTTTTCCGCTAAGCCGTTTGGGCCCGACCCTTCCGTCCAGCTAGCGCTTGCGGACTCGCTCGATTGGTTCGACGCATCGCGACTGGACGGATTTGTTGATGAGGCGATCGAGATTCTTTCGCAGAGCGAATGGGCGACGGCGGAGGGTCGACTCGAGGCCATTTGCCGCGGCCTCGAGCGTCGCGTAATCGAGGTTAGTGCCGCTGTTGAAGTGCTTCGACACGTGCGGCGATAATCCCGCGGCTACCTGATGGCTGCCGTAACGGTGCCGCCGCCCAGGACGATGTCGCCGCGGTAGACTACAACGGCTTGGCCGGGGGCGATGGCTCGCTGTGGCTCGTCAAAAGTCAGCAGCATTTGCCCGTCTGTGCCGCGCGTGAGGGTCGCCGTCTGATCCTTTTGACGGTAGCGGTACTTGGCGCCCACCTGAATGCCGCTGGCATCGAGCTCCGCCTCCATGTGGTCGGCAGGGGCGCTCCAAATCCAGTCGTTGGCCGTGAGCGCCGTGGCCGTCAGGTCCTCTGCCTCGCCCAGATGCACAATGTTGTTGGCGGCATCGACGCCCGTTACGTACACGGGATGCGCCATCGCGACGCCCAGGCCCTTGCGCTGGCCGATGGTATAGCGCAGCGCGCCATTGTGGCGCCCGACCACGCTGCCGTCGCGCCACACAATATCGCCCGGTGCAGCGGCATGTCCGCAGCGGCGCTCGATATAGCCCGCGTAGTCGCCGTCCGCGATAAAGCAGATATCCTCGCTTTCGGCCTTCTTGGCGTTGGCAAAGCCCTGCTCGGCGGCAATCCGGCGCACGTCGCGCTCTTTGTCCAAGCCTGCCAGCGGAAAGATCGTGCGTGCCAGGCGCTCTTGCGTGAGCGAATACAAAAAGTAGCTTTGGTCCTTTTTGGGATCTTCGCCGCGGTGCAGCTGCCAGGTTTCGTCGGACGCCTGGCTCGTTTTGGCGTAATGACCCGTGGCGATGTAGTCGCAGCCCATATCGAGTGCCGCATCGAGCAGCGCGCCAAACTTAATATGGCGGTTGCAGATGATGCACGGGTTGGGCGTCAGTCCCTCCTGATAGGCAGTCACGAAGCGCTCGATAACGTTGCGGTCGAAGGTCTGCTGCAGGTCGAGCACGTGGTGGGGTATCCCCAGGCGCTCGGCGACGGCCTTTGCATCGGCGATGTCGCGGTCGACTTTGCTCATACCCGTTGCAGGATCGGGCGCGGGGCAGGTGAGGCGCATGGTGGCACCGACGCATTCGTAGCCCTGGCGCTTGAGCAGATACGCGGTCACGCTGGAATCGACGCCGCCACTCATGGCGACGAGCACGCGCTTGTTGTGCATGGGGAGGTTCTCCTTGGTGGCATGTGGCCAAAAAAGAAAAGCGGCGCGGGAGGCTGGTTCCGCGCCGCAGACATTGTAGCAAGTTCGGACGTCTCGTGGGACACCCTGATTGGATGGGCTCAGGCTGCCGGGAGAGAGGAGACCGGCTCGTCCCTGGGCTCAACCTATGGGCGACAGACCTTAGTCCTGGAACAGTGCCGTGGACAGGTAGCGCTCACCGGTATCGGCGAGCAGCGCCACGATGGTCTTGCCCTCGTTCTCGGGGCGCTTGGCCAGCTGCAGTGCGGCCCACACGGCGGCGCCGGACGAAATGCCCACGAGCACGCCCTCCTTGTGGCCCACGGCGCGGCCGGTGGCAAAGGCGTCGTCGTTCTCGACGGGGATGATCTCGTCATAGATCTGGGTGTCGAGTACGTCGGGCACAAAGCCGGCGCCGATGCCCTGGATCTTGTGCGGGCCGGCCTGGCCCTTGGAGAGCACCGGGGAGGTGGCGGGCTCGACGGCGACGACCTGAATCTCGGGGTTCTGCTCCTTGAGGAACTCGCCCACGCCGGTCACGGTGCCGCCGGTGCCAACGCCAGCGACGAAGATATCGACCTCGCCGTCGGTGTCATCCCAGATCTCGGGGCCGGTCGTGGCCTTGTGGATGGCGGGGTTGGCGGGGTTCACAAACTGGCCGGCGATAATGCTGTTGGGCGTCTCCTTCTGCAGCTCCTCGGCCTTGGCGATGGCGCCCTTCATGCCCTTGGAGCCGTCGGTGAGCACGAGCTGTGCGCCGTATGCCTGCATAAGTTTGCGGCGCTCGACGGACATGGTCTCGGGCATGGTGATGATCACCTTGTAGCCGCGAGCCGCCGCCACCGAGGCGATGCCGACGCCGGTGTTGCCGCTCGTGGGCTCGATGATGGTGTAGTCACCGCCGCGCACGAGCTTGCCGGCCTTCTCGGCCTCGTCGATCATGTTCTTGGCGACGCGGTCTTTGACGGAGCCGGCGGGGTTGAAGTATTCCAGCTTGACGAGTACGCGGGCCTTGAGGTCCTCATCGGCCTCAAAGTGAGTGAGCTCCAGAAGCGGGGTGTGGCCGATAAGCTGATCGATGGACGTGTAAACATTGCTCATGGTGAACCTCCAAAGTGTTCAAACGACTGGATACCGTGTGGGTTTACGGTGTGTGTAGCAGCGAAACCCATAAACCTTATGGGTTGTTCTTTTTGCTGTTGGCAAGCATAGTAGACAGTAAAGCCTAGTAACGCAATAGGAAATAGAAGATTATTACGAGTCGATTAACCAGCTTGACGGGAATAGGTATTTTCAAAACCAATTTTTCGGCTAGAATTTCTACGAATTAAAAGACCGAAAGGCAGCACTATATATGTTGGTTTCCACAAAGGGCAGATATGCCCTGCGCGTTATGGTCGACCTGGCCGAGCACCAGGCGGCAGGCCGCATTCCCCTCAAAGAGATCGCCGCGCGTCAGGGGATTTCGGAGAAATATCTGGAGAACATTTTGGCCACGCTCGTGCGTGCCAATATGCTCTCGGGCATGCGCGGCAAGGGCGGCGGCTATGTGCTCACGCGCCCGCCCGAGCAGTACGCGGTGGGCGAGATTTTGCGCCTGACCGAGGGCAGCCTGGCGCCGGTCGCATGCCTAGACGGCGACTGCAAGGGCTGCTCGCGTTCGGACGAGTGCCCCACGCTCGACGTGTGGAAGAACCTGGACAAGCTCATTAACGACTACCTCGACGGCGTGACGCTCGATGCGCTCGTAGCCCCCAACGAGGGCTACGACTACGTCATCTAGCCCCACCTGTCATTTGGGGACGGGGCAGAAATGCTGGATTTTCTTGCCCTCTGAGGCTCGACAAATGATAAGGCCGCCCATCGTTGCGATGGACGGCCTTCTTTTGGCGTGTTGTGGCGGTCCGAATTCGGTCGTTCTAGTTCCTGGCGATGCTATCGAGAATGCTGCGCATGATGGATACCAGGATGCTGCCCATAAAGGCCGATCCAAAGCCGGCAATGGAGATACCCGCTCCCAGCAGATTGACCGACAGGTAGCTGGCCAGCTCGAGCATAAAGCTGTTGACTACGAGCTGAAAAATACCAAGCGTGATAATAGTGAGCGGCAGTGAGATGACCGTCAGGAACGGCTTTACGAGCGAGTCGACGATGTTGAGGAACAGTCCCACGAAGGCAAAGCAGACCCAGGCGTCGGCCATGCCGAAGGGCTGAATGCCGGGGACGAGAAACGTTGCAATCGCGATGGCGATTGAGGTCAAAAGCCAGTTGAGCAAAAAGCGCATGGTGGGAATCCTTTCTTGCGCATGGCGTGGTGAGGGGGCGTGAGGGGCACATGCCTTTGCAACTCGGATAGATGCGTGGGCACGGTCCTGTTTGGGCGCCCATTGTCTCAGATATTCGTGGAGCTTGCGTGCGCATTCGGTTTCAAAACGGCGCTCGTCCTAAAAAATGCGCCGCTGGCAGAGAGTCTTGTCGCTTTAGTTTGGTGGTGTGCTAAACTGCTACGGGCAAAAGCCACAGGCGTTGCCCTATTGCATAGAACGGGCGAGCGATGCCCGATGTCAGTATCAACTTCGATGCCTTTTGGCGGGTTTGGTGGTGATCGATGAATATCGAGAACATGTTTGACAAGCCTGATGTCAAGCAGCTGGTCCACGCATTTAGCCTTTTGGACGACGAGAAAGATATCCAAGCGTTTTTGACCGATATCTGCACGCCGCGCGAGATTTGCGATCTATCGCAGCGTCTGCAGGTCGCGCGTTACCTAGACGAGGGCGAGCCCTATGTCGAGGTTCAGGCCCGTACCGGCGCTTCGTCCACCACGGTGAGCCGTGTGTCCAAGGCGCTCAACGGCGAGTACGGTGGCTATCGCAAGATCCTCATTAAGCTGGAGGATGGCGAGTAAGCCGCGCCAAAAACGAATTGTGCAAAACCGCTCCTCCGGGGGCGGTTTTTTGATCCCTTGGGGACGGAGGAAAACGGATCACCGGGTTAGACAGACCCCCTCGGTGATCCGTTTTCCTCCGTCCCCAAGGGATCAAATCTGTTGGCGTGGGGCAAATCTGTCCGCTTGGGCGGGTAGGATGGATACATTGATTATTGCGAACAGTTTGAGCGGAGGACCATGCCTGTTCGAATCTATACCACCAATGCCGGCACGGATTTGAGCGATGCCGAGTCGGCGTTGCTTGCCGACCTTATTGCCCGCCACGGGCGTGCCGTGCTGCTGGCACCTACGTTTGCCGAGCTCGACCTGTGCCGTCATGATGTGGCGGAAGCCGGGGTTTCACTGGGTATCGACTACAAGACGCCTACATCGTGGCTTCGTTCGCTTTGGGAGCTATTGGGTGACGGGCGCGGTTTCGTCGACAACCTGCAACGCCAGATGCTGTTCTCGGACATGGTCACGCGTCTTGATGATGCCGACCTACAGCCGCTCTCACGCAGCCAGGGTACAGTGCGCATGCTCGCGCGCATGGCCCGCGACGTGTTGCCGGGCGTTGCGGGGACGGGTGCCGAACGATGCCGTGGCGACAACTGCCAACCGGAGCCAAAAAGCGATGCCGAGGCTCGTGTGTTCGAGCTTTTGCGCGCCCACGCGGGCGGTTTGGACCGTCGAGATATGGTCGAGCCCTGTGAGGCGGCCGACATTATGGCCGGTGCCCTGGCCGATAGCCTGCCGGCGTGCACCCGCGCCGTATGCGTGCGCGGTGTCACGTCGTTTACGCACGGCCTGCTCGAGCTGCTGTCTGCCGTGGCGAACAATGGGGGAGAGGTCGTCGTGCTGCTTGCCCGCGAGCAGGCGGCGATGCGCGAGGAGCTTGCCGCGGCATTTGATGCCCGCGGTGTGCTGTTTGAGATTGCGCCGCTGGGGGAGGACGCCGTCGCGTCTGATGTCGCTTGCGGGACTGCCGCTCAGCCTGCCTTTATTGAGGTCGCCGGTCCCCATGCCCGTGCTCATGTCTATGCGGACGCCGTCGATAAGTTGGTGAAAGCGCACAAGGAGCCCAAGGCCGATAAAGCTACTGCAATGCCCACCGACCCCGTGCGCGTGCTCGTCGTTTCTGCCCGGGCACCCCAGCTGTTCGGTGAGCTCGCCTCTCGTCTGGCGGCTCGCCATATCGCTGCCGAGACAACTGAGTTCACGGCGTTTTCCCAATCCATTGCGGGCAGGCAGTTTGCGGCGCTTGCCGGCCTGATCGAGCGCATGAAGGCCGCCGATGAGGGCACGGCGTCAAAGACCGAGTGGTGGCCCGCGCCGGAACTTACCGACTGGATCTACAGTCCGCTTTCGGGCGCTGATGCCGTCAATGCCCGTGCCTTCGATAAGAATATGCGTCTCTCGCGTAGCAAGACTACCGCGAGCGTTAAGAGCCTGCTGCAGAGTGTCCAAGGCCAGGTGAGGGGCGCGCGCAAGGCGGCGAGCGACGACAACTGGTTTAAGAACGTACCGTGTGTGGTTTCGGACGTGTTCCAGGCGCTGTGGCGTGACAAGCCCGTGACGGCGCTCAAGGCCATGCTTGCCGTTGCCGAGGCGTTGCCCGATCGCGCCCTTGGAGGCCTTGACGGTCAGGCTCGTCGCCAGGCGGAGGTGGCCTTGTTGCGCCACGTCATCGACATCCTTATGAATGGCGCCCGCGTGCTCGACGTGTCGCAGGCCGCGACCGTGCCCGTGCTCGATGGCATTCGCACCAAGGTGGACAAGCGTAGCACCGCCTACGATTACGAGACCTACGAGGTTGACCGTGCGCCACGTGCTCAGGTTCGTTTTGCTTCGCTTGCCGATGCGGCAGCTCTGCGCCCCGGCAGCTACGATGCCGTGCTGTTTGCCGATGTCGATCTGGACAGCTATCCGCTCTCACACGAGGAGGGGCCGCTGGCCACGCTGACGGCGAGCCTTGGTCGCGAGGGCGTGACGCTTGAGCCCGCGGCCTTGCTGCGCGCGCGCTTTGGCCACGCGATGCAGGCGTCACGCGGCCCGGTTACGCTCGCCCGTGTGACCCACGATCGCCAGGCGCGCGAGTGCTATCCGGCTGCCGTGTGGACCGAGTTGCGGGCGCATGCCGAGGCTGACGGCGCTAAGATCGCTGACGACGCTAAGACCGCTGGTGACGCTAAAGCCGCTGGCGCCGACAAGGCGAAGTGCGTGGGTGAGGGTGATATCGTAAAGGACTTCGATCCCGCGGCAGGCGAAGGTCTCAAGCGCGAGCGCGTGACCTGTGAAGCCCCTCAGCATCTGAGTGCCGAGGCCGTGCCGTATTTGGTCCTGCGTCGTCGCGATGGCGAGGGCGAGGGCGAGGACGCGCCGCTCGTGCCGCGCCTGACGTCCGCCTCGCAGATCGAGGCCTATTCCACCTGCCCGCTGTGCTGGTTCGTCTCGTATCGCGTCAAACCTCAGTCCATCGATGCGGGCTTTGGCAACATGGAGAAGGGCAACTTTGTCCATGACGTGCTGGAGCACTTGCATGCACGTCTTCCGCAGGAGGGCATGGAGCGCGTGACGCCCGAGAACCTGCCGCGCGCTCAGGAGCTGCTGTGCGAGGTCTTTGACGAGACCTTGGTTGAGCATGCCTCCAAGCGTGGCAACGAGGGCCCGCTCGTGCCGCTCTCTCCAGTGGAGGAGCGCCAGGCGGCCGAGATCTTGCCGCAACTGGAGGGCGTGCTCGCCTACGAGTCCGAGGCGCTCGCGCCCTTCGCGCCGCGCTACCTGGAGTTTGCGTTCAACGAGCTCCAGGTCGAGTATGCCGGCTGGCCGCTCGGCGGGCGCATCGACCGCGTGGATGTGGACGCCGAGAACCGCGCTGTGGTGATTGACTACAAGCATCGTTCGGGTGTCGAGGAGTTTAAGCTCGCCGACCCCACGGTGCGCGACGAGGAGTCGGGCGAGGCCCCCATCGACGATCCGCGCTGGCTGCCGCCCCATACCCAGACACTCATCTACGCGCAGGCCATGCGCCGGGCGCTGGGTCTAGATGCCCGTGCGGCGCTCTATTTTTCGACCAAGGGCGGCAAGCCCGCACTGCGTGGTGCCGCAAGTGCCGAGTTGCTCGAGGAAGAGCGCGGCGACGGCCGCATTCCGGGCCTCAAGAAGGGCTTTCCGGGCGAGGGCGGCAACATGGACTTCGATGCGCTGCTCGACCGCGTGGAGACCGGCATTGCCGAGCGCCTGCGCGAGCTCGAGGCGGGCAACGTTGCCGCTGTCGACCCAACGTCGGCTCAGGCCGCGCATGCGCGCTGCTCGTATAACCACGAAGGAACGTTTGTAAGGAGGGACGTGTAGACCATGGATCTTTCGACCTTGATGCCGCAACAGCTGCAAGTCGTCAAAACGCTCGACCGCCCGCTGTTTGTCTCGGCGGGTGCCGGCTCGGGCAAGACTTTTACCCTCACGCGCCGCATCGTCTATGCGCTCTCGCCCGAATCCGGTCCGTTTGTCGAGCATCTGGACCAGGTGCTCGCCATTACCTTTACCAAAGACGCCGCGGCCGAGATTCGCGACCGCGTGCGCTGTGCGCTTATCGAAGAGGGCATGGACGAGGAGGCCCTGACGGTCGACGACGCTTGGATCTCGACCATCCACGGCATGTGCTCGCGTATCCTGCGCGCGCACGCGCTGGAGCTGGGCATCGATCCTGAGTTCACGGTGCTCACCGATACCGATGAGCTTATGGATCAGGCTGTCGAGCATGTGCTGGGGCGCGCGACGGCGCCCGATGCCGCGCCCGAGCTTGCCGCCTCGCTTAAGGCCCTCTACGCTTGGTATCCCATGGCGGGCGAGGGCGGGCCGTTTGGCGCCGGTACCACCATCAAAGGCCTGGTGCGCGACCTGTTGGAGCTATCGAGCCAGCTGCCGGGCGGCATGGACGATGTGTGCGTGGCGCGCGGCCAGGCCGACACCTCGGCGCTTGCCGATGCCTATCGTGCGGCGCTGGGCGCAAGCAAGGCCACGACCGAGAAAGCGCAGGCGGCACTCGACGCCATCGACGCGTTTGAGGCGAGCGGCAAAACCATGGAGGATGCGGCGCGACTCATGATGTCGTGCAGCATGCCGCGCGCGAGCAAGGCGTTTCCTAAGGAGCAGGTGGAGCTACTCAAGGCCGAGGCGGCTGATGCGTTTATCAATATCGTGCTTGCCTGCGGCGGCCCGGCGCTCGATGCGCTGGTGGGGCTTGCCCGTGCCGTAGAGGCGGAGTACCGTGCGCTCAAGGCCGACCAGTCCGCGCTCGATAACAATGACCTGCTGCGCATGGCGTACGAGGCGCTGCGCGACTACCCGGCTATTCGAGCTGCCTATGAGGGCCGCTTTAAGATGGTCATGATCGACGAGTTCCAAGATACCGACCAGATGCAGGTCGATCTGATTCGCTATTTGACGGGTGCGGGCGAGCGCGCGCTGTGCACGGTGGGCGATGCGCAGCAGTCGATCTATCGCTTCCGTGGTGCCGAGGTCGAGGTGTTTCGCCGCCAGGAGCGCAAGGTGGGTTCGACGACGGCGTCCGAGACGGTCACCACGTCCGATGCTCCCGCCGGCGAGCTCGTCAAACTCGTGCGCAACTTCCGCAGCCACGACGAGGTGCTGCGCTATGTGGCGCGCGTCTTTGACGGCGACACCGGTGGTTTGATGCAGGGGTTCTTGGATCTTGAACCGAGCGACAAACGCAAGGACATGCTCAAGGCAAAGGCTTCGCGCCGCCAGGCGCTGTTCGTTGCCGGCGGCAGTATGCAGGAGCGCACGCAGGCCAAGGCCCGTGCGATCGCCGAGCGATTCCATGCGCTTGCCGATGCCGGCCAGCCCCAGGGCGGCATGGTGCTGCTGCTGGGTCGCATGACCAATGCCGACGTCTACGCGCAGGCCTTCCGCGACCAAGGACTCGACTGCGTCATCGCAGGCGGCTCGGTCTTTGCCCAGGCGGCCGAGGTGCAGACGGTGCGTGCCCTGGTCTGCGCGCTCGCCAATCCGGCCGATACGGCCCAAGGCCTTATGCCGTTGCTGGCCTCGCCGATGTTTGCACTCGGCGCCCAGGAGTTCCTGGCGCTGGCGACCAAGCTCGACGAGCAGACGGGCGAGACGTCGCGCCGCAATATCGATGTGGGCATCATGAGCGATTCCGATGTGCCGGGTTTGCAGAACCTGCCGCTCGTAACGCGCGCCCGCGAGGTGCTGCGCTACGCACTGCGTCGCGTGGGGCGTGATTCGTTCGCTGCCATCGCGCGCGACGTGGTCAACGCCTCCGGCTGGTTCGTGCGTCTGGCGCAGCGCGGCCCCGAGGGCAAGGCCATTGCCGCCAACGTGCTCAAGGCGCTCGACGCCGTGGCCGAGGCAGAGGCCGAGCTCGGCAATTCTCCGCGCTCCATCGCGCTCGCCTTCGACCGCTTCTTGGCGGGCAAGGAGGCCCCGGGCGCCCTCAACGAGGAGGGCGACGGCGCGGTGCGCATCATGACCGTGCATGCGTCCAAGGGCCTGGAGTATCCGGTCGTGGCGGTTGCCGAGTGTTTTGGCGTGCGCAAATCGTCCGGTGCGGCACAGATGGGTCGCGTCGAGGGCGGAGCGCAAGTCGTGGCGCTGCCGGCGCGCTTCGATGGCGTTAAGCTTGCCGACGGAACCTTCGTGAAGGGCGATGACGTCAAAAAGCAGTTTGAACACGCGTTTAAGGGCAAGGGTACGTCGCTGTGGCTGCCGCCGGAGCTCATGGAGGACGTCTGTGCGACGGGTTCTCCCGCCGAGGCATTTGCTCGCCTGCGCAACGACGACCTGCAGCTTTCGCTCGAGGAGCGGGCCCGCTTGCTCTATGTTGCCATGACGCGAGCGGGCGAGCTGGTGATCTTGGCGATGGATGCCGGTGTGAGCCGCGGCAAGGTGATGGCGCCGACCTTCGATGTCGAGACGGATCTGACCTACGACGTGCTGCGCCGCATCCTGCCGACCGATAGTCTGGACATGCCGCAGCTCGATAGCGACCGTCTGGTGTTCGACAACTCCCAGCCGGGCGACTACGAGCTCATCTCGCTGGCGGACTTTACGTTTGGTGAGCAGGCGTTTGAGGCTAACGCTTCGCTGGATGCCGAGGGCAGGCTCGTTCGCGGCGATGTCGATGTCGCTGATAATGCTGCGCGCTCAACTGTGCCCGGTCCTGCCGACCCCAAGCCCGATGCGTTTGAGCTCGTGTATCCCCAGGCAGTGGGCGTGCGCATGGGCATCTGTCCGTTCCCGGTGCGTGACTCGTATAGCTACTCGTCAATTGCCGTGGCGCTGCATGCCGAGTCCGAGGACCGTGCCGCCGAGGCGCTTGTTCCCATGGACGAGTCCGGCGATGATGCGGAGTCGGATGGCTCGGAGATGGCCGATGCGGACGTGGCTGCTGTCGAGCCCGCCGGCAACCCCATGGCGCTGGGCTCGGCCTTCCACGCCGCTTGCCAGTGGCTCATCGAGATGGGTGCCGATGCGCTGCCCGTTGAGCGTGCCGACGCCCTGGCTCGCTTGTGGCGCCTGACGCCGGAACAGCGCGAGCGCTTCGATGTCGCTCTGGATCGCTGGCTCAAGTCGTCGGTTCGTGCCGAGCTGCTCGCGTGGCCGTGCATCCGTGCCGAGGTGCCGTTCTTCTCGCTGGGCTGCGAGGACGAGGATATCGCCCGCTACGGCGCCTATGCCGAGGGCGCCATCGATGCCTTGGCAACCGACCCGGCGGATCCGTCGCGCGCACTGGTCATCGACTACAAGACGGGCGGCACGCCGGATGAGACGCCGGAGCAGCTGCTCGAGAAACACGCCTTGCAGGCGCGCGTTTACGCCGACGTTCTGCACAAGGCGGGCTTTGAGGTCGTGACCGTCAAGTTCGTTCGCGTGGAGCGGGCGAATCCAACCATCTTCGTCAATCCCGCCGAACCTCAAGTGGTCACCTACAACCTCTAGTCCTCAGATAACTTGCGGTGGAATACGGACTGTTTTGGTCAAAAAAGCCGCCAAACAGTCCGCATTTCACCGCAACTCAATAGGAGCCGTGTGGGTTTGGGCTAGGTTCGGGTGCCGTCCGCGCTGTGCGGTAGAATCGTAACCCTAAGATCACGAACCCGCATCGGAGCTCATCACATGGCATTCGTCCATCTGCACAACCACACTGTCTTCTCCATGCTCGACGGCGCAACCCGTATCCAGGATATGGTCAACCGTGCTGTTGAGCTTGGCATGCCCGCCGTGGCCATTACCGACCACGGCTACATGTATGGCGTGCCCGACTTGGCGCTGGCCTGCGACGCCGTCAACCACAACACGCCCGAGTACAAAACTTGGAGCCACGACAAGGCCTTCTTGGAAAAGGACCGCCGCGACGAGCTGGTGGAGCCCGATCCCGAGGCAAACCCGCGCGAGCATGCCCAGTATGTGAAGGACATGGCCATGTGGGACGAGAAGGGCAACATCGACGAGCTCAAGCCGCCCCTGGTCATCAAGCCCATCTTTGGCTGCGAGGTCTACTTTACGCCGGACGAGACGCTCGCCCGCGACCATAAGCCCGAGCTCTACCACATGATCCTTTTGGCCAAGGACCAGGAGGGCTACGTCAACCTGATGCAGACGGTCTCCGAGGCCGCCGTGCAGGGCTTTTACTACAAACCGCGCGTGACACTCGACAACCTGCGTCGCCATGCCAAGGGCATGATCTGCACCAGCGCCTGCATCGCGGGCATCATCCCCAAGTACATCGACCGCGGTGACATGGAGGGCGCCATCAAATGGGCCGAGACCTTCCGCGACACCTTCGACCCCGGCGACTTTTACATCGAGATCCAGGAACACGGTATTACCACCGATAACGGCCTGACCGACGAGCAGATGGACCGCACGCTCATCGACATCGCCAAACAGGTGGGCGTCAAGGTCATCGCCACCAACGACTTCCACTACCTGCGCCGCGAGGACGCGCCCGTGCAGGACGTCATCATGTGCATTGGTATGAACGCCAAGGTCGACGACCCCAACCGCATGCGCATGACCGGCTCGGAGTTCTATATGAAGACCGAGGAGGAGATGCGGGCGATGTTCCCGTATTGCCCCGAGGCCTGTGACAACACGCTCGAGATCGCCGACAAGTGCTACGTCGAGCTGGACTGGGACTCCATCATCCTGCCGCGCTTCCCGCTGCTCGATCCCGGCGAGACGCATGAGAGCCAGTTCCGCCGCGAGTGCGAGAAGGGCCTGCGCCAGCACTATGGTGACGACTGGGCCACGCGCGAGATCGGTGGCGTCAACATCAAAGAGCGCTTTGAGTACGAATACAAGGTCATCTGCGACAAGGGTTTTGCCGCCTACTTTTTGATCGTTGCCGAGTACGTGCAATGGGCCAAGGACAACGGCATCGGCGTCGGCCCCGGCCGTGGCTCGGCCGCCGGCGCTATCGTCGCCTACGCCATGAACATCACCGCGTTCGACCCGCTCGAGAACGGCCTGATGTTCGAGAGGTTCCTGTCCCCGCAGCGTACCGAGATGCCCGATATCGATATGGACTTCGACGATGAGCGGCGCCTCGAGGTCGTGGAGCACGTTCGCCAGCTCTACGGTCCCGAGAAGGTCACCCACGTCATCACCTACTCGACCATCAAGGCCAAGCAGGCCATCAACGACGCCGCGCGCGTTCTGGACTATCCGGTCTACATGGGCCAGCGCCTGTCCAAGATGGTCTCGAGCGACCCCAAGGTCAAGCTCAAGCAGGTGCTCGAAAAGCAACCCGGCAAAGAGGATCTGTTTAACCCCGATTTTGCCGAGGCCTATAAAAAGGACGACGACGCCCGCCGCATCATCGACACGGCGCTCTCGATCGAGGGCCTTACCCGTGGCGAGGGTGTGCACGCGTGCGCCGTTCTGATCTGCCGCGACCCCGTCAACGAGCACGTGCCCACCAAGCTCGACACCAAAGGCGGCGTCGAGATTACCCAGTACGAGGGCCATACCGTTGCCGACATGGGCCTGCTCAAGATGGACTTCTTGGGCCTGCGCACGCTGACGGTTATCTCCAAGGCCAAGGCCAACATCAAAAAGAACTTCGGCATCGACATCAAAGAGGAAGAGATTCCCTTTGACGATCCCGAGATCTTTAAGCTCATGGGTTCCGGCCACACCGCCGGCGTCTTCCAGGTCGAGTCCGCCGGCATGACGGCCACGATCAAGAACATGAAGCCCACCGAGTACAAGCACGTCGTGGCATTGATCGCTCTGTACCGCCCGGGCCCGCTGGGCGCCGGAATGGTTTCGTCCTACATCAACCGTATGAACGGCAAGGAGCCGGCGGTCTCCTACGACGACCGCCTGGACGACATCCTGGGCGAAACCTACGGCACCATGGTTTACCAGGAGCAGGTTATGCTCATCTCCGTCGAGATGTGCGGCTTCTCCAAGGGCGAATCGGACTCGCGTATCCGTAAGCCCGTGGCTAAGAAAAAGATCAAGCTGCTCACGTCGACGGTGCTCCACTGGGAGGATGGCTCGGACGAGACCACCTACGACCACTGGATGAACGGCGCCATCAAGAACAACTACACGCGCGAGGTCGCCCAGAAGATTTGGGACGATGTTCTCGAGTTTGCGTCCTACGCCTTTAACAAGTCGCACTCCGCTGGCTACGCCATCCTGGTTATGCAGACGGCGTGGCTCAAGGCACACTATCCGCACGAGTACATGGCGGCCGTCCTGACGTCCTACACGGGCAAGACCGACAAGATCGTGCACTACGTCTCGGCATGCCGTCACGACGGCATCCCCGTGCTTTCGCCAGATGTCAACGAGTCCGGCACTGAGTTCACGGCTACCAAGGAAGGCGTGCGCTTTGGTCTGGCCGGCATTCGCGGCGTGGGCACCGGCGTGGCGCAGGCGATTATCGCCGAGCGCGAGGCGGGCGGTCCGTTTAAGACGCTGCATGACTTTGTTGAGCGCGTGGACTCGAGCCAGGCCAACCGTCGCGTGATCGAATCGCTGATCAAGGCAGGCGCCTTCGACTCCACGGGGTATCCGCGTCGCCAGATGATGCACTTTGTGGATAAGAACAACCCCGAGAACATCATCGATGCCGCGGTAAAGCGCCAGAAAGATCGCGCGAGCGGCCAGACGTCGTTCTTCGATATGTTTGGCGACGTTGAGGGCTCGGGCTTTGAAGTGAGCGTGCCCGATCCGGATGGCCAGGAGTGGGACCGCCACCTTAAGCTGAGCCAGGAGAAGGAGGTTCTGGGCATCTATGTCTCGGACCACCCGCTGCGCCCGTTTGAGTATGCACTTAGCAAAGCGCGCGACTTCTCGTTCTCGCAGATTGACACTGGCTACGAGGTGCAAAACCCCACGGGCGGCACAATCAACCAGGAGATTCCCGAGGGTAAGGCGCTGTGGTGGGCCGGTATGGTCTCGAGTGTGTCCAAGCGCGTGACCAAAAACGGCGATCCCATG
Organism: Collinsella sp.; assembly: GCA_019414625.1. Lineage (GTDB taxonomy): Bacteria > Actinomycetota > Coriobacteriia > Coriobacteriales > Coriobacteriaceae > Collinsella. The sequence goes on along the minus strand of DXLR01000045.1, from coordinate 1,508 downwards.
GGTATCGTGCAGCTCGAGGACATGGAAGGCGAGGCCACGGTCGTGGTGTTCCCCAAGGCCTACAAGGAGGCCGAGGGGTACCTGTACGGCGAGGTCGATCCCGAGACCGGCGCGCAGCTGTCCGATGCGTTTGTGCGCATTAAGGGCAAGCTCGAGCGCTCGGACCGCGGCGACCAGATCATCGCGCAGGAGATTGTGCCGCTGGAGCTTAGCGAGGAGAAAAACAAGCCCAAGGTCTTTGAGGTCATGGTGCCCAACAGCCGATTTAGCCAGGGCAATATGGCGCGCCTGGCCACGGTGCTCACCACCAACCCGGGCGGCGACCGCGTGGAGATCTTTATTGAGCAGGTGGACGGGCGCGTGCTGCGTGCTGAGGTGCCGGCCAAGGTTAACGCACGCTCGATTCCGCTGCTGGCGGAGGCAAAGGCCATCGTCGGCAACCAAGGCCGCGTGACGGTTATCTAAGCTACCCCGGGTGAGATTGGAGGAAGTGATGGCGCAGGGGACGTTTGTGCAGGCGCTTCGCAAAGAGGCGGCGCTGAGCGGCACCTTTATGAAGGGGCGTTCGCTCATGCTCAACGGCGCCGTGCTGTCGATTGAGGACAGCGGCTCGCGCTTCTCCAAAAACGTGACGGTTGAGGGCTCGGTGCGCGGTTCGCGCGGCGACCTGTACAAGACGCGCGTGGCGCTTGACATGGACGAGCACGAGGTGGTCGACTACGACTGCGATTGCCCCGCTGCCTATCGCTACCCCGGCATGTGCAAGCACGCCATCGCCACAGCGCTGGCATACCTGGACGCCAGCGGCATTGAGCCTGTTGAGGGGCTGCGCACACCGGTTCGCACGTTTACGGCGCAGCCGAAACAGCCCGCGCGCACCGCGCCCAAAGCGCCGGCCGTCAACCCCAACTTTCCCTTCCCGGCGCCCGTCCCCACGAGCCCCAGCCTCATGGCGGCGCTCTCCGATCTTTCGGACGCACGCATGGATGAGCTGGCGAGCATGCGCCGCAAGCTTGCCGGTGCCGTTGACCCCGACGCCCCCAAAGCGGCGTTGGAGCCCTCGTTGGTGCCGTACTACAATCCGCTGTTCGCCGACCGCTTTAGCTGGGCGCTCGAGTTCCGCATTCGCTGCGGTTCGGTGTCCTACGTGGTCAAGGATATCGACGGCATGGCCGACGCCTATGTCCGAGGCGGCGCCTTCTCGTACGGCAAGAAGCTCACGTTTGTCCATACGCCCGAAGCCTTCGAAGACGTGTCGACAAAGCTGCTCAACCTTGTTGTGACGACAGTTGCCTATCTCGATGACATCACAAGCTCGCGTTCGGCGTCGTACGACTTTGCCCGCAGCGGTTTTGTCGCCGAGCGTCAGTTGCCGCTGTCCGAGCATAGCATCGTATATGTGCTGGACCTGCTGCGCGGCCAGACCATCTCCTTTGAGCCCGCCTGGTCGCGGGGGACGACGACGCATCGCACCTATGACGTGGCGGTTGAGCTGTCTCCGCAAGGGG
>DXLR01000044.1:0-15322 GCA_019414625.1 Collinsella sp. | reverse complement strand
CCTTGTTGCAGTTGAGGCACTCGCGGATGGGCTCGCCCGTGGCGGCCTTGAGCGCAATGTCGGGGTCGCACATGAGCGAGCGGCCGTACGCGATGATATCGGCCGAACCGTCTTCCAGAATCTTCTCGCCGGCCTCGACCGAAACAACACGGCCGACGGTGGCCACCGGCACGGAGACCAGGGCCTTGACGCGCTCGGCCACCGGCAGCGTCCAGTTGTAGGGCATGGCGCCCATGGGCGGAATGGTGTCGCCCATGTTGCCGGTGTGGTTGGCCTGCGCGACCTGGATCATGTCGATGCCCGCGCCCTCGAGCAGCTTGGCAAACTCGCAGGCCTCGTCGGGCTGCAGGCCACCCTTGCCGCGCGGCGTGCCGTCGGGGTTCTCCATGATCACGGGGAGCTTGTACTCCACCATCAGCTGCGGCGCGGCTTCCTTAATGGCGGCGACGACCTCGAGCGCATAGCGAACGCGGTTCTCGAACGAGCCACCGTACTCGTCGGTGCGCTGGTTGAGGATGGCCGAACATAGCGAACCCACCAAGCGGTCGCCGTGGACCTCGATGGCGTCAATGCCGGCCTGCTGCGCGCGAGCGGCCGAGGCGGCGATGGCCTCCTTGATCTGGGTGAGCTGCTCTACGCTCGCCTCGTTCACAAAGTGCTGCATATCGTGGTGCAACTTGGCGTAGGCCTGCTTGCGGATCTCGTTGGACTCGGCCATCTTGGCGGCAAAGGTCTCCTCGTCGCCGGCGGCCTTGGCCTCCTGCGCGGCCTTGGCGGCGGCCATGGAACCCATGACCATGCGGCCGACGCCGGGCACGTCGTACTCGGGGTGGAACAGCTGCAGCGCGACCTTGGCGCCGTGCTTGTGAACGGCGTCGGCCAGCGCCTTAAACGTGGGGATCTGGGCGTCGGTCGCCAACTTGGGCGTGGGGCTTGCGGTCATAACGGGAGCAACGTCGCCGATGACGATGTAGCTCACGCCGCCACGGGCCAGGCGCTCGTAAAAGGCCAGGCTACGCTCGCCGATGGAACCGTCGCGCTCCTCGTAGCCGGTGGTCAGCGGCGGGAACATAATGCGGTTCTTGAGCTCAAGGGGGCCAACCGTAATGGGCTGGAGCAGCTTGGATGCAGGTGCGGTCATGGACATTCCTCTCTTATAGGCGCGGCGGCGATGTTGCCGCGTAGTTGTCTAGAGGATATAACATGGAAGTGCAGCAGCACAACGGAAATCGGCGGATAGCAGGTAGCGGCAGGTGGATGGGGCGGGGCGGCCCGTCGGTTTGTCTCAATCTGTAACAGTTAGGCCCACTTTTGGCCTCCACCTGTTACAGATCGAGACAAACCAACCCGGCCCGCTAGAACATCTAAATCTGTAACAGCTACTCGGCAAAATCCGTCCCTCGTGTCACAGATTCAGATAAACGGAGCCCGGCTGCCGAAAAATCTCGTTCTGTAACATCTATCGGCCAAAAACGGCCCCACGTGTTACAGATCAAGACATTCCCCTCAGCCCATCCTCAACAATCTCAATCCGTAACATCTAGGCCCGCTTTTGACCCCTACCCGTTACAGATTGAGATTTTGTTTGAGATTTGCCGAGGGACTATATCCACGCGTCATCGAAGCCACTGCGACAGAGGTGCGACATTACTGCGACAGAGGTGCGACATTACTGCGACAGAGGTGCGAAATAGATCGACCACCTTACCTTATCGTGTAGAACTGTTTTGGGTCGTTATGGGATGAGCCGTGCCATTCGAGCAGCCCGTCTTCCTCAATTAACTTACCAAGCACCCGGCTTGCTGTGCGGCGATTTCTCCCGATGTGCGCTGCAAGCTCCCTTGCTGTCACCCTTCCGTTCGCAAAGGCCAACCTGACGGCGGCGAGCTCATACTCCCCCAATGAGGCGATCACCTCCGGTGATACCTTGTCCTCGAGAGCCTCGCTTCTCCTTACGGTTCTGGCAACGATATTGTTCTCAAGCGTTAGCTGAACCCTTGCCCCATCAGGTTCCGTGTAGACCGGATCATTGAGCAGAGAGTTTTGCATCTCGGTATAAATGCGCTTGACGCCCTCGTTTAGCTCCCGAACCCAACCAAATTCAACCAGCGTGCGCGCGATGCGTGGGTTGCGCGAGTAACGAGTGGTCCTCATGTTGTCGAGCGTCACGATATTGGGAAGCGCGCCTGGACTGATGATTTCCAAACGGTCGTCGAACATCGAGACCCGGATGTAGTCGCCGCGGAACGAGTAGTCGCGATGTGTCACCGCGTTGACCAAGCCCTCGAACCAGGCGAACTCAGGATACTCAGGCACGGTCTGGAATTTCCCGTCGGGCCCCAGGAACTGAAATTCGCGGAGCATGCTCGAGATGAGTTCGTAGGCGTCTTGGATCACCTTAGGCAGCGGCCCACAGAAGCTTCGTTCTTTCGTGATGTTGAGACGCTCGCCCGTCTCCATTTTGACGCCGTCGTAGCGCAGGACACGGACTCGCGCCTGTGGCATCATCGCGGACGGATCCAGCGCGAATAGCAGGGCTCCAGCAACGGTCAGCTTTCCGTCACGCATAAAACGACGACTTCTAAGGACCTGCTCGTCGGAAACTTCGGTTCCAAGAATCCCTTTGTAGCGATCAAGCACTTCATGGTCCACGTCATCTAGGGAGGAATCCTCAACAAGCTCGTCCTCGAAGATTCTCTGCCCCTTATCGTACTCGAGGGCAAATACCTGTTCGCGGCTGAGCCTCACGCTCTTGTCGTCCTGCCGCAAGAAAACCTCGCCGTCGCTCACGCGAGCAACAGAGTGGTTGGTCGAGGCATCGATGTCCAAAACGAGAACGAAGTCCTCCTCGCCCGAAGAATTGACCACGGGGATTCGGTCTTTGCGAACAATAGGGGTTGGCGTGCAAGTCGTGAGCGCAGCGCGCTCGAATTTCTCAATGTCGCGCGCGCCGTTACGCTTGAAGCCCGTTACCTCACCATTATCCTCGATACCGATAACGAGCTTGCCTCCCGCCGAGTTGGCGAATGCACTAATATGCTTCGCAATCTCCTTGTCATCCTTGCGGGCGCTCTTTCGATCGAAGTACTGATTCTCCCTGAGAGTGGAAAATAGAATCACATCGTTTGTCGCGATGGGTTGCTGCATTGCCGCCTCCTTACATGGCTCCATAAAGAAGTGTAAGTCAAAGGCATCGTATAGACGGCCCCTACATAGCGGCCCCTTTATTGTTTTTAAGACGTCACTGTTTCTAGTTAAGGATCGTTAAGGGTCGTCGCAGCTCCTTCCAATTGGAATCTATCAATCGACAAGTCAATCCATCCAGCCCGTGATTATCGATAGCCCGTCCGCCTCACATAATAAAAAGAGTCAAGATTCACTCATAAAGGAGAGCAACAACAAAATCTCAATCTGTAACAGCTACTCGGCAAAATCCATCCCTCGTGTTACAGATTTAGACAAACGGGGGCCGGCTGCCGGAAAATCTCGATCTGTAACATCTAGCCGTCCAAATCGGGTCTACGCGTTACAGATCGAGATTTTGTTTGAGAGGTTGAAAACCGTGCCGAAAACATGGTCGTCAGATAACAAAAAAGCTCGCCGGCTAGGCCGACGAGCTGCAAGTTCTTGGTCGCGGGGGCAGGATTTGAACCTACGACCTCCGGGTTATGAGCCCGGCGAGCTACCAGACTGCTCCACCCCGCAATGTCTGGGCGCCTCATGTGCGCAAGAAAGAATATTACGCTGGAGTTCGGTGGACGGCAAGGAAAATCTCGTAGAGCATAATTCCTTCATATCTTGAACACCCCCGCCGCGAAGAGTCCAGGGCCCGCGACGTTCCTAGGCCATCTCGTCAAACGACACCTCGTCGTCGGACAATATGGCCGCGCCACAGTCTTCAGGCCCATCGGCTACACAGTCCTCGAACACGCGATACCTCTCGGCACGTTCACGGGCGGCGGCCGACGCCAGCTCAAACGCGCGGTCGAGCGACATGCCGCACATAAGCTGATATTCCAGCTCTACAGTAAAGTCGCTGCCAACGTCATTTGCCACATCGCTGGCGCTCATACGCAGCTCGTCGCTCCACGGCAGCACGACCTTTCGATCATCGTCCCCATCCGCAAAGGACACGCCCGCCGCAGCAAGGCGCTCGATCGTCACGTCTTTTTCTAGGGAGTCGATGAGGTCTTCCACCGAAGACTTCTCGCTGTTGAGCAGCGCCACCACCGTCCTATCGCCTTCCACACGAATCGCGGGCAACTCATTCAGATATTTAGCCGCAGCGATATTCATCACCGGCAAGTCGTCCACATCGATATTCCGATTCGACAGCACGTCAATGAGTTCACGGTTATACGACTTTGGCGAACCGTAAGAGCCCATCTCCCACTCGGCAAGCTGCCCGAGCATGCCGCCCGTGGCCATAAGCACGCTTTCGGTGCCTCCGGCATAGCCAAACTCCCAGTGATAAGAATCGTGCAGCGGGAAAGGCTTATTGGACTGCGAGCCGCAATGCCTATGCGTCAGAAGAACCGGATCGCCCATGGGGTTCACACCAACCGCACCGGAATCGCCGGCGTTGCCATACCAGACGCGCACGCCGTCCCACACCGCCAGGCACAGTGTGCAGGCAAACGAAGCGATGTCGGCGGCAGGCTGATCTGCGGCCACGTCCGCAACCACACGAAGCGCGCGCTCAAACACGCCCTTAAGGGCAGAGGCGTCGCCTGGCACCAGCTCGCCTTGACGATATGCCTCGGCCGCCGCATCGACGGCGGCTTCGCTGGCGAGACGGGCACCCTCGGCGCCCAAAATCATGGATGGCATACCGCCCGCAACGGCGGCAACAATCGCTGGGCGAAGCGTCGCATCGGATGTCGAGTTATCGCCATCCGGGCCGCCATCCTCCGCCGCGCCGAACGCGCGAGGCGGCTCGACCACCTGCACGCAGCAATGCTCCCGATTTCCACACTCCTGAATCTCGTGCCTGGCACTTGCCACGCTCGCCTCGCAGTGAATCAACATCTCTGCTCCTTATCGTCCACACCAGCTGGGCGCGGCGGGCTCTGGTCCGTCCGGCGCCGCGTCCAGGACTGCTTCCGCGGGCTTGGACCGCCCGCTTCGTCGCTGACAGTCTGGCAGCAAAATGGAAGGTCCGACCGTGCACAGTTCAGCTGAACACGGGGCCGAACGCCCACGCAGACAAATCGCGGCGCAGCAGCGCCGACGGGCCGTATACAATGGTGCGCGTCCTTTTACGCCGACACCTGGAGTAGACATGCTGCTCGCTATCGATATGGGAAACACGCAGACGGCCATGGGCCTGTTTGACGGAGACGAGCTGGTGCAGTCGTGGCGCATGCCCACCGACCGCTCCTATACCGCCGACGAGATCCACGTGCGCCTGATGGGTTTCTTTAAGATGTACGGCCTTTCGCTCGACGCGGTCGACGCGATCGCCTTTGCCGGCGTGGTGCCGCAGCTCTCGCGCGAATGGCACGCCGTGGCCGACCGCATTGCCGCGGACGCCATCGTCATCGGACCGCAGACGGCCACCGTGACCAAGCTGCGCGCGGCGCGCCCCCAGGCCGTAGGTGCCGACCGCGTCGCCAACGCCGTTGCAGCCGAGACTTTCTACGGCGCGCCGGCGATCGTGGTGGACTTTGGCACCGCGACCAATATCGACGTCATCGACGAAGACGGCTATTACATTGGCGGAGCGATCGCGCCGGGCATCCGCATCTCCATGGATGCACTTGCCGCCCGTGCCGCCAAGCTCGCCAGCGTGCCGCTCGAGGCGCCCGAGCACGCCATCGGCCGCGATACCGAGGAGTGCATCAAGGTCGGCGCCGTGGTGGGCGCCGCCGCCATGGCCGAGGGCCTGGTCGCGCGCATGAAGCGCGAGCTGGGCCCCGAGGACGCCACCGTTATCGCCACGGGCGGTCTCGCCGGCATCGTTGCCGATTCGACCGATGCCTTCGACGTAGTCGACGGACAGCTCACCATCAAGGGCATCTGCGAAATCTACCGCCGCATGCAGGAGCTGGGGTAGACAGGGCCCAAGTCGAACACGAGCGCGAGCGGCGAACTAGGCAACGCATCGGCCCTATTCCTCAAAAGCGAAAAATTTTCGCTTTTGAGGAATAGGGCCGAGATGCCCCCTGCAGTCACACAGAAGCTCTCCCCGGTGCAAGCCGAGGAGAGCTTCTGTTGTCGTCGCTATCTTTGAGCGCGGGCGTCTCGCGTTACAGCCCGCGAATCCGTACGGCCTCGGGCGGAAACTCCTGCTCGCCGGCGTCGGTCTTGATAGTCGCGCGGCCCCAGATGTCCAGGCCCGCGAACACACCGACCGCGAGTGGCAGGCCGTTGGGCGACACCGCCGCAACTTGGCGACCGAGCAGCGGCACCATGTCGAAGTACTCGCCCAGCACGGGAGCCAGCGGCCCTGCAGCGCCCTGCGGCGTGTTGGCAACAACCGACCAGGCGTCCACGCGGGTCAGCACGGGCGCGGCCAATGCCTCGACCAGCGCTTCGTCGGCCGCATCCACACCGAGCTCGCTCAGAGCCGAACGCTCAATATCCACCGTTACGGCACCGAACATGCCCGCGGCACCAGCACCGCCGTTGACGGCGACGCGTGCAAACGACGTCTCAAACGTGGGCGCGCCGCACACGATATTGCTCGGCCACTCAATGCCCACCTTACCGGCAAGGCCCAGCCCCGGCGTCGACGCCGTGCCCACAAGCGCGTCCATCATGCCCATCGCCGCCACAAACGGCAGGCCGTGGAAGGCGTGCATGTTCACGTCCGGGCGCACGACCAGCGAAAACGTCAACGACGCCTCGCCCGCGCTCCAAGCGCACCAGCCCGCGGACGCACCCTTGCGGCCCGCGTCGCGCGCGGCGTCAAGCTCGGTACCGACGGCTACAGCATTCATCTCAATCATCTACATACGCCCCAATTCGCCCACGATATGGCCCACGCGATCCTCGGGCTCCTTGACCTCGACGCCGTTGTAGCGGAAGAACCGCGCCGGGTCGTGCATCAGGTCCTCGAGCGGCACCAGCACAAAGTCGCGCTCGCCGATCAGCGGATGCGGCAGGCGCAGCTTTTTGCCGCCGTGGATCTCGCCGTCCATCCACAGCAGGTCTAGGTCGATGGTACGCGGGCCGTTGACCTTGGCCTTCTTGGAGCGATCGCGGCCCAGCTCGAGCTCGATCTTCTGCAGCTCGTCGAGCAACACCAACGGCGCCAGCTCGGTCTTGATCTCGATAACGGCGTTGGCAAACGCGTCCTGGCGCGTCTCGTAGGCCGGCTCGCTCTCGTAGATGCGCGAGCAGTTGGACACGCAGGTGAGCGGAATCTCGGCGATCATGTCGCGCGCGGCGCGGATGTTGTCGCAACGATGCCCCAGATTGGAGCCCACGGCCACAAACGCACGGCGCGGCTGCGGTTTGGCTACAGCCCAGTAACCGTTCAGGAACTGCGCAAAGCCAGTGACATCGTGCACGCGCACGATGTTGGCACCAGCCTGGATAGCGCCCAGGCACACGCCAAACGTGGCGGCATCGCGCGCGGCGGCCTCGGTCACGCCCGAGACGGCGCCCACAAAACGCTTGCGCGACACGGCGCACATGAGCGGATAGCCCAGCGACGCCATCTTGGCGGTCTCGCGTTGGATGACGATATCCTCGTTGGCCGTCTTGCCAAAGCCCGGACCGGGATCGATGCAGATGCGGTCGCGCGACACGCCGGCATGGATGAGTGTGCGGGCCTGGTCGGACAGAAAGCCCATGACACGGCGCATGATGGGCGCCGAATCGGGCAGGGTGAAGCGGCGGAGCTGAGAGGTGGGCACGTAGGCCTCCTCGCGGCGGGCGCTGCGGCGCATCATGACAGCCAGGTGGTCGTTGGGCTCCGGCGCGGGCTCGGGGGTCGCGGCAGGCTCGGCGGCAGAGGTAGCCTGCTCGGCGGCCGGTGTCTCCTGCTTCTGCTCGTCTGCAGGCGCGGGCGCGGACTCCGGATCGCCAAACGGCAGCGAGGGCTGCACCACGCCGCCCGGCAGCTTGGCCTCCGTCTTGGGCTCGCCCAGCAGCTTGCCACGACGGCGGCGGGCAGGCTTCTCGGCCTCGCGCGCAGCCTCGGCGGCCGCCTCGCGCGCCTTCTCGGCGACAAACGCCGCGGCAGAGGTATCGAGCTGCACCGTCGCGTGCGTACGAGCGGGGGCGGCAACCTCGCCGGCGTGCATCACGATAACGCCGCAGGCGCTCGTCTTAACAAACTCGACCATCTTGGGGTCGGTGAAGCCCGTCACGTCGTTGACGATAGAGGCGCCGCAGCGCACGGCCGCCTTGGCAACCGCCACGTGGCGCGTGTCAATCGAGACGATGGCACCCTCTTTGGCCAGTGCGCGCACCACGGGCAGCACGCGGCGAGCCTCCTCGTCGGGATTGACCGGGGTAAATCCGGGGCGCGTGGACTCGCCACCCACGTCGATGATGTCGGCGCCGGCGTCGAGCATCGCCAGGCCGTACTCGATGGCGGCATCCGGGTCGAAGTGCTCGCCGCCATCGCTAAACGAATCGGGCGTCACGTTGAGGACGCCCATGATGCGCGGGCGGTCAAAGCTGAGCTCGTACTTTCCGCACCGCCATGTCTTGCTATCGTTCGCCATGAACATCCTCCTCAAATGCCCGCGCCGCCGCGCTTGGGCGCAGGCGGCGGGGTCGCTTTGCAATCAGTCTTTCTATTGTATCCGCGCACACGGGCTAGAACGCAAACGCGGCCGCGATGTCGCAAGAAATCAGCAGGTCGGCATTTGCATCCTGATCGGTGGGAGCGAGATTGCAAATGGCCAGGGTATCGCCCGTAAAGTAGCGCGTAAGGCCCGCCGCCGGATACACCACGAGCGAGGTCCCGCCCACGATGAGGGCATCGGCCGCGGCGATGGCGGCAACGGCGCCGGTCAGCACATGCTCGTCGAGCGGCTCCTCGTAGAGCACCACATCGGGCTTAATGCGCCCGCCGCACGCGGGGCACACGGGCACGCCCGCGGCATCCTCGTGCTCGCGCGCGCAAATCCATTCGGCGCTGTAGACTGCGCCGCACGTCTGGCAGATATTGCGGTGGACCGAGCCATGCAGCTCGAACACGCGCCGTGAGCCTGCCATCTGATGCAAGCCGTCAATGTTTTGCGTCACCACGGCATTTAGCTTGCCGGCGCGCTCCAGCTCGGCCAGCTTGGTGTGGCAGCGGTTGGGCTTGGCGCCAAGCGCAATCATCTTGGTGCGGTAGAAGTCGAAGAACTCGGCCGGATGCGCCTCGTAAAAGCTATGCGAGAGCATAGTCTCGGGCGGATAGGCAAACTGCTGGTGATACAGGCCGTCCACGCTGCGGAAATCGGGGATGCCACTCGCCGTGGAAACACCAGCGCCGCCAAAGAAGACCACGCGCTTGTGGGTGCCGAACAGCTCCGCCAGCGCGGCGGAGGCCTGTTTGGAGTCCGTTATCGCCTGCGTCATATGAGTCCTCCGTCCTTGTTGGTCGGGCAGCGTCGGGCAATGTCCCAGCATGCAGCCTTTGGGTCAGCACGCGCGGAGCCCACCACCGCCCCTGTTGCGCTAATCTTAAGCCTGCCAACCCCGTCGAAAGGACACCATGCCTCAGACTTACACTTTCGCCTCGTGGAACGTCAACGGCCTGCGCGCCGTACTCAAAAAGGACCCGAGCTTTATCCAGATCGCGCAAGAACTCGACGTCGATATCCTGGCGCTGCAGGAGACCAAGCTGCAAGAGGGCCAGGTCGATATCGACCTGGCCGGCTATCACCAAACCTGGAGCTACGCCGAGCGTAAAGGCTATTCGGGCACTGCGGTCTTTAGCCGCCAGGAACCGCTGCGCGTGCTGCACGCCGACGCACTGCTACCCTACGCCGGCGAGGGCGAGGCGGCCGAGCTCGTCGCCCAAGCCGCAACCGAGGGCCGCGTCTGCGCGCTCGAGTTCGACAAGTTTTGGTTTGTGGATGTCTACACGCCCAACGCCCAAAATGAGCTCGCGCGCATCGACGTGCGCATGGCCTGGGACGATGCCTATCGCGGCTTTTTGAGCGCGCTTGAGCGTGAGACCGACAAGCCCGTTGTAACCTGCGGCGACTTTAACGTGGCGCATGAGGAGATCGACCTTAAGAACCCCAAGTCCAACCGCGGCAACGCCGGCTTTTCGGACGAGGAGCGCGGCAAGTTCACCGAGCTGCTCAACGCCGGGTTCACCGATACCTGGCGCGCGGCAAACCCCGACGTCGAGGGTGTCTACAGCTGGTGGAGCTACCGCTTTAATGCCCGCAAAAACAACGCCGGCTGGCGCATCGATTATTTCCTGGTAAGCGATGCAATCGCCGCCGACGTTCGCGACACCGGTATCCGCGGCGATATCTTCGGCAGCGACCACTGCCCCGTCACCCTCACCCTAGAGCTCTAGCCCCAACCGACCCCTCGGGGACGTAGAAAAACGGATCATTTTTCACCTCGTGTGAGCATCCACGCGGCCCACCCGCCACGAAACTGGCCCATCTACTACGTTTAAGCCACTGCCCTCAACCACAGCGAACAACGTAAAAAGAAAACCGCAGGTAGAAAGCCTGCGGTTTTTTATAAAACGCGGTCATGGTCGGAGGTATCAAGCTAAACGTAGTAGATGGGCAAGTTTCGTGGCAAGCACCGTCAACTGATCCCCTGGGGACGTCTGGGGACAGAAGAAAACGGATCGATTTGACTCTTGAAGGCCACGACGCCCGTCAAATCAGCCTGCCATTCCAAAACTATGCCGGTTTACGGGGCTGAATCGCGAGCCCTCAACCATACGCAATTCCGAAATAATAAAACCGCAGGTAAACGGCTTGCTCTATTTCGAAAAAAGCCGGTATGGTCTGCCTGTGCCAATCTAGCCCCGTAAACCGGCATAGTTTTAAAATGGCACTTCGGCAGTATTGATTCCCGCCCCGGCGCGACCAGCCCTATAGCCCGTATTTCACGACAACACGTTTGATGCGGCGGCACCAGGGCTTGTACAGGACGGCCAAGAACACGCAGGTCGCAAGGCCGTGCGTAATATCGAACGGCACGGCGGTGGCAAGACGCGCCACGGCGCCCGCCCACGTGAGCGGCTGCACAAAACCGATGATGTCGTATGCGTTGATCACCACGCCGTAGAGCAGGCCCGACGCAAAGCCGTACGCCATCAGCGCCGGTATGCGCACAGCTCCATCCGCTCGGTCAAATGCGCCCGCATGCGCCAGCGCGCCGCCAACATAGCCAACCAGACCCCAGGCATACATCTGCCATGGCGTCCACATGCCCTGTCCAAAAAAGAAGTTGCTGGTCAGCGCCGCCAGCGCACCGACCATAAAGCCGTTACGACAACCGAGTGTCGCCCCGGCGATAATGGCGATGGCACTCACGGGTTTAAAGTCGGGAATGGGGCCAAACAAGATGCGCCCCGCCGCGGCCAATGCTGCCAGAACCAGCGTGGGCATAATCTGGCGCAAGCCCGGTCGCGACGCCTCGTAGCCCGCAAAGAACAGCGCGAGCACCAGCGCTACCACGACAAGCATGGCAAGCGCCGCCTGCTCAACGCCAGCCAGCAACGCCGCAGCCATCACCGCCGGCACCGCCAGCAGCAGCGGGATCTCCAGTTTTGCGAGTAGGCGCGCGACGCGATAATCCGTCATCCCATCACGCCCTATAAAACACGTTGTCGGCAAAGAAGTCGGCCGGCGGCTCCATGCAGGCAATCTCACCGTCGAACATCATGGCAATGTCATCGGCAACCTGCTCGGCAAAATCCAGATCGTGCGTGGCCATGATGACGGTGCCGCCAGACTTCGCATGGTCACGCAGGGCGCGAGCGATGATGCGGCGGCTGACCAAGTCCAAACCCTTAGTGGGCTCATCGAGCAATAGCAGTTCGGGGCCGATCAGCAGCAGTTTTGCCAATGCAAGCAGTTGACGCTGCCCGCCCGAAAGATCGTACGGGTGGTGCCCATCCAGGCCCGACAGCCCCAGGCTCGCCGCGCGCTCCCGCGCCACAGCCTCGTCATATCCGCAGGTCGAAGCCCATTCCATCAGCTCGTCGCGCACCGTCTCGGCAACCAGCAACGCCTTGGGATTCTGAGGCAGCAGCGCTGCCGAGGCCGCCCCGCGCTCCATATGCCCACGCTGTAACTTGACCGTCTTGGCCAGCACCGAAAGCATTGTCGACTTGCCGCAGCCGTTACCGCCCACAACCGCATGCACCGCGCCTGCCGAAAACGACGCATCGAGTCCGCGCAGCACCCAGCCGGACGCTCGATCGTAGCGAAACCAGCTCCCTGCCAGGGTAGTAGCCGACCCAGCGTGCATTTTTGGGAGAATTCGGCATCCACCGGCGCGCGATGGCGCCCCCGAGTCGTCTTGCGGCAATATTTGCGCCTCAAATTCACCCGATTTGTCCGATTTCAGCCCTTTTTCTGCACCCGGAGCGCCCGCGCGCGGGTCCAAAGAGCCCGGCTGGCCACTGGCGCTGCTGAAAACTCCGTTTTTTGCACGCCACGAGGCACCCCACCCCGACACCTCGCCAGAAAACAGCTCTTCACGATGCCCCAAGGAGGCAATGTCAGCGACCTTGCATATGCATCCGCCCTCAATCCGGTACGCGCACGTCGCGTATTCGAGCATCGGGCGCGGCTGGTGCGTTGCCACGACAACCGTGCAGCCCAACTCGCGATTCACGCGAAACAGCGCATGCAGAAAACTCTTCTCGGCAACGGGATCCAGTTGGGACGTGGGCTCGTCGAGCAGCAGCACGCGCGGGCGCAACGCCAGCACAGCTGCCAGCGACAGCAGCTGCTTGCGTCCGCCCGAAAGCGTATCGGTATCGCGGTGGAGCCAATCCTCCAATCCAAAGAAATAGCTGGTCTCGGCCACGCGACGGCGCATCTCGTCACGAGACATGCCTAAGTTTTCCAAGCCAAACGCCATCTCGTGCCACACGGTTTCGCACACGATCTGGTTCTCGGGGTCCTGAAACACATAGCCCACGCGCTCCGCGGACGCTCGAACGTCCATATCGGCAACGCTCTCGCCCAGCACGCGCAGCTCGCCAGCGCATTCGCCCGTCGGCGCGATCTCGGGTTTGAGCAGCGAGAGCAGCGTTGACTTACCCGACCCAGTACCACCTACCAGCAGCGCAAACGCTCCTTGGGGAACAGACCAGTCGAGCCCGTCGAGCACCGGCGCCTCGGCCCCGGGGTAGGCATAGCGCAGGTCCCGCACTTCAATCGCCGACGCATCCAAACCGCACGCCGCGCCCGTTACCGAGCAGCTATCCAACCGAGCCATCAGCCAAACCTCTTCTCGTCAATCGCGTGCAACACACAGGGCAGCGCCATCCAGGCCGCGTATACGACATAGCCTAGCCACGGCGCCGGCACCGAAAGCTGAGGGTGAAACGAATACTGCGTCGTCGCGGTCCACGCCACCGCCACCGCGGCAGCACCAAACAGCACGAGCCCGACCAGCGCGGCAACGTCGCTGCGCCCCAGTCGATACCGCGCATACGTCGTACGACGCGCCGCGGCACCCCACCCGCGCGAGCGCATCGCGTCCGCACGCTCCAGCGAATCTTCCATGCCCCAGCCCATCAACACGCTCGACGCCCGCAGGCGCGAGCGCACGGGGTCGGCCGGCGCGCGGCCCGGCACATCAATCGCATCCTGCACCGCCAACACCGTACGACCGCGGCGCAAAAACTGCGGGATAAGCCGCATGCACATCGAGATCATGAGCGCGATCACCGGTACGGTGTTACCCAGAAGCGCAAGCACCTTGTCGTAGCCAAGCATCGACGCCGCGGCCTCAAACCACAGCACGCTCGCCACAAATAGCCCGCCCATACACAGGCCGTATACCATGCTCTCCAGATACACCACGCGCATGCCAATACGGAACAGCTCCGTCGAGCCCGAGGCGCTAAACAGTGGATTGAGCACCGCGATGATCAAAATCACCGGCAGTTGCCAGCGAAGCGCCCCCAACGTGCGCGCGGCGCCGCGCGTCGCAAACCCGTACGCCAACCCGCCCGCAAGCGACAGCGCAATCAGCACCGGCTGCATCGAGAACATGGTGAGTCCCAGCGTCAGCACCATGTAGAGCGCCGGCACCGCCGGATGCGACATCGAAAATGCCGCGACGGGCTCGTGGTCCGATTCCTCTCGCATGATATCCACGGGCACCTCCCATCCCTCGCTCAAACGCCAACGCCGCAGCGCCGACGCCATGCACAACCAGCGCAAACACCACGCCGGCGGCAGCGACATCGACCGTCACGCGTCAATCGTTACGCGCCCATCATATGCCTGCGGTATCATATTGCGCCGTGTATCGTTTCCAAACACACGTCTCTATAACGTAACAGGAGATCACATGGACGCAACCGCAATTATCCTCGCCGCCGGCGAGGGCACCCGCATGAAGTCGAACCACTGCAAGGTTTCGCACAAGATCCTGGGTAAGCCCATGGTCCAGTGGATCGTCGACGCCACCATCAAGGCCGGCTGCAGCCGCGTCGTGGTCGTCATCGGCAGCCACGCCGACGAGATGCGCGCCCTTATCGACGGCGCCTACGCCAACAGCGCCACCAAGGTCGAGTGCGTCGAGCAGACCGAGCGCCTGGGCACCGGCCACGCCGTAAAGGTCGCGCTCGAGGCCTGCGGCATCACGCAAGGCCCCGTCGTCGTGCTCAACGGCGACCTGCCGCTCATCACCGCCGACACCGTCGCCAAGTTCGCACAGACCGTCGCTACCGGCGAGCTCGCCTGCACCGTCATGACCATGACCCCGCCTGACCCCTTCGGCTACGGCCGCATCAAGCTGGGCGCCGACGGCCAGATTGAGCGCATCATCGAGCAGAAGGACTGCACACCCGAGCAGGCCGCCACGCTACTCGAGTGCAACGCCGGCTGCTACGCCTTCGACGGCGCGCAGCTTGCCGCCCACATTAACGAGATCGGCAACGACAACGCGCAGTCCGAGTACTATCTGCCCGACATGCTCGAGATCCTCAAAGGCCACGGCCAGGCAGTCTCCATCTTCCACTGCGATGACTACCGCGACGGCCTGGGCGTCAACAGCCGCATCCAGCTCGCGCAGCTCACCGCCATCGCGCGCGACCGCATCAACGAGCACTGGATGGCCGAGGGCGTTACTTTCATCGACCCCACGCAGGCCTGGATCGGCCCCGACGCTACCATCGGCCGCGACACCGTCGTGTGGCCGCAGACACATC
>DXLR01000043.1:0-5803 GCA_019414625.1 Collinsella sp. | reverse complement strand
GATATAATCGAATCGATTTGAACTCGGACCCGTCGGCGCGTCTGCGTACCGACGACCAGGGACCGCGTGTACGAAGGGACTACCATGACCGATAAAATGACCGTTGCTATTGCAGCCGGCGGCACGGCCGGGCACATCAACCCCGCGCTCGCCTTGGCCGAAGAGCTGCGTGACCGTGGCCACCACGTTGTGTTCGTGGGCCAGTCGCGCAAGCTCGAGGGTCGTCTGGTCCCCGAGGCTGGGTTTGATTTTGTGCCCATTACGGTCACGGGCTTCGACCGCTCCCGTCCTTGGACGGCGCTGACCTCGCTGTGGCGTGTCAACAAAGCCAAGCGTGCGCTCGCCAGTCATTTCTCAAAGGTCGGCAAGCCCGATGCCGCCATTGGTTTTGGTGCCTATGTCGAGGTTCCGCTGCTGGGGTGGTGCAAGGGCGCGGGCGTTCCGTATCTGCTGCATGAGCAGAACTCTGTTCCGGGCCTGGCCAACAAGATGATGAACTCCCACGCCGCCCGCGTGTGCATCTCGGTGCCGGCAGCGCGTTCGGTCTTTGAGCGCGAAGGTGACCCTGACCACGTGCTCATGACCGGCAACCCCGTACGTCGCTCGGTGATCGAGGGCGATCGCGCTCGCGGCCGCAAGGCACTTGGCGTTCCCGAGGACGCTACGCTGCTGCTCGTCTTTGGCGGTTCACTTGGCGCCCAGCACCTCAACGAGCGTGTGGCTTCGCTCAAAAACGAGCTGCTTTCGCGCAAGAACCTCTATGTGTTGCATTCGACGGGTGCCGACGGCTTTGAGGAGACCGAGCGCGCTTTGGCGCTGACGCCCGAGGAGGCGAAGCGTTACCGCGTCCAGCCTTACATCGACAACATGGGCGATATGCTGGCTGCTGCCGATTTGGTGCTCTCGCGTTCGGGCGCATCGAGCGTGGCCGAGATCGCTGCACTCGCCGTGCCTTCGGTGCTCGTGCCGTACCCGCATGCGACGGCCGACCACCAAACCACCAATGCCCGTTATCTGGTCGACGCTGGGGCCGGCGTGCTCTGCGCCGATGCCGATATCGACGGTTCTGCCTTTGCCGATGAACTGCTGCACCTGGTCGATGACGCGGCGGCGCGCGACGCCATGCGTCAGGCGGCGCGTGGTCTGGCTCAGGATAGGGCCGCCGCTCTTCTGGCGGATGCGGTAGAGGGTTTGCGTTAGTTAGACGGGATATCGTCGGTCGCCCTCGCGCTGATGCGGTAGGTGCGGTACAGTTAACGGGTTACAGGCAGTGTTTACGCAAGGAGTACACGAGCACATGGCTGATTCCCAGACTGCAACCTCCGCGCCCGAGTTTAAGAGCGCCCACTTTATCGGTATCGGCGGCGCCGGCATGAGCGGCATCGCCCTCGTTCTGCACGAGCGCGGTTATGCCGTTACCGGCTCCGACCTTAAGACGTCACGTTATATCCGCCAGCTTACCCGCGCTGGTGTGAAGGTGCATGTGGGCCATGAGGCCGCCACGATCGACGAGGTCAAGCCCGACGTGGTTGTTGTCTCCACCGCTATTCCGGAGTCCAACCCTGAACTCGTGCGCGCTCGCGAGCTTGGTATTCCCGTGTGGCCCCGTGCCAAGATGCTCTCTGCTTTGGGCCACGGCTACACCACCGTCGCTGTTGCCGGCACGCATGGCAAGACCACCACGTCTTCGATGTGCGCCACCATGCTCGACCGCATGGGCCTGGATCCGAGCTTCTTGATCGGCGGCATCGTCGAGGGCTATGACACGAACGGCAAGAACGGCTCGGGCGACTACTTTGTCGCCGAGGCCGACGAGTCCGACAGCTCCTTCCTGTTCCTGAACCCCAACGTGGTCATTGTGACCAACGTCGAGGCCGACCACCTCGATCACTACTCGGGTATCGAGGAGATCGAGGCAACTTTCGCCAAATTCATGAGCTTGGTGGGCGAGGACGGCACCGTCATCGTCTGCGGTGAGGACCCGCATCTGGTCGAGCTCGCCAAGTCGACGGGCCGTCACGTGCTTTCCTACGGCTTTGCCGAGAGCAACGACATCGTCTGCATGCACCCGGATGTCAAGGGCATCCAGAGCGACTTTATCGTTCGCTTTGAGGACGGCACTGAGCACGCTGTGGAGATCAAGAGCAATCCCGGTCGCCACAACATGCTCAACGCCACGGCGGTGCTCACCGTCGCCCATGTCCTGGGCCTTGACATCGACGCCGCCGCCAAGGCGCTCTCGAGCTTTGAGGGCGTCCGCCGTCGCTTTACCCACGTGGGCGATATCGATGGCATCACCGTGGTCGATGATTACGGCCATCACCCCACCGAGATCAAGGCGACGCTTGCTGCTGCTTCGTCGCTGGGCTACAAGCACGTCGACGTCGTGTTCCAGCCGCACCGCTATTCGCGCCTGCAGGCCCTGTGCGACGACTTTGCCGATGCATTTGCCAATGCCGATAAACTGCTGCTGATTGATGTGTTCTCGGCTGGCGAGATGCCCATTCCGGGTGTCACCTCTAAGATGCTCGCCGATACCGTGCGCGCCAAGCATCCTGGCAAGGAGGTCGTGTATTGCTCCAGCCGTCTTGAGCTCAATCAGGAGCTCGAGCAGATGGTGGGCGAGGGCGACCTGCTGCTCACCATGGGTGCCGGTGACGTTACGACCGTCGGCCCCGAGTTCATTGAGTATCTGACTGCCAAGAAAGACGCTTAAGTCTAATGGGTCTGTTTAACGCCGTCATGGCGCTCTCGGGCATGATCGACACGGATGTGATCGAGGACGAGCGCCTTGCGCGTCATACGAGCTATCGTATCGGCGGCAAGGCCGACCTCTTTGTGACGTGCCATAGCTATCATGCCCTTCGCCGCGCCGTGGCGGTGCTCGATCGCGAGCAGGTGCCGTGGGTCATCATCGGCAAGGGCTCCAATCTGCTGGTTGCCGATGGCGGTTATCGCGGTGCCGTCATTTCGCTCGGACGTGAGTTTCAGCGCACGGTTGTTGCCGATGACGGTTGTACGCTGACGGTCGGTGCGGGCGTGATGTTTGCGCGCCTGGTCAACGATGCCCTGTCGCGTAGCCTCTCGGGCCTTGAGTTTGCCGTTGGCATCCCTGGGTCGGTCGGCGGTGCGATATCTATGAATGCCGGCACACGGACCGAGTGGATTGGCTTGCTGGTTGAGGATGTCGTAACGTTTGACCCGGCATCCGGTATCAAGCATTATGCGGGGTCCGAGATCACTTGGGGCTACCGCGAATGTAGCCTTCCCCGCAATGAGATCATCCTCGAGTGCGTGCTCAAACTTAAACCGGCGCCCAAGGCCGACATTCGCGAGCGCATGGAGCGGTACCTGACGAGGCGCAAGCGTACGCAGCCCATGGGTCGCGCATCCTGCGGGTCGGTCTTTCGCAACCCGCCCGATGCGAGTGTGGGCAAGCTTATCGAGGATTGTGGATTAAAGGGTTTTTCGATTGGCGGCGCGGAAGTTTCGCCCGTTCACGCTAATTTTATCGTTAATAACGGAACTGCCTCGGCCGATGACGTTGCCGCGGTTATCAGACATGTGCACGGAAAGGTGAGGGAGGCGTATGGCATCGAGCTCAGACCGGAAGTTAAATTCCTCGGCTTCTAGAGCATCGAAACCCACCTTCCGCCGCGCCGGAGGGCGTTCCGGCGCGCCTGCCAAACCTCAACGCAATACCGTCGCGCACTCTAAGCTTGTCGGGCATGCTCGACAGACCAGTCGTCCGGTTGTCGGCTCGCAGCTCGGCAATCGTCCGGCCGCAAAAAAGTCCTCGCGTCCCTCGCTGACGTCAAAGCCTGTTATGGGCGCCAAGCCTGCCCGTCCCATGGCAACTCCTAAGCCCTCGACGGGAACTAAGGCGGCGCGTCCGGGTCGCACGCTTGGCGCATCGAAACCGCGCTCGCTGACATCGGTGCCGGCTACCGCCAAGAAGCCTTCGGGTAAAAAAGGCGTCAACCCGTTGTCTTCACTTGGGGCGATGGCAAATAAAACGTCAGACGCCGCTTCTCTCGTTACAGGCAAAGGCAAAATCGTGGGCGGCGTTCTGGCCGTCTTGGCCGTGCTCGTCGTCGTTGCTGTCGTGGTGATCAACTCTGGATTGTTTACCGCCACTGATATTCAGATTCAAGGCAGCGAGCATGTGACGAAGCACGATGCTATCCAGCTGATCGATTTGCCCGAGGGAACGTCGCTTTTTAACGTCGATCCCGACCAGATTACCGAGGACCTCAAGCAGAACCCGTGGGTCTCGGGCGTGGATGTCCAGCGCCAGTTCCCACATACGCTCATCATTACGCCGATGGAGCGCAAGGTCATTGCAATTGCCTATATCAGCTCCGATGACCTTGCCTGGGCCATCGGGGATGATGACACCTGGATCGCCCCGCTGTCGACGTCGGTCGAAGTGGATGACCAGGGCAACGTCATCACGACGGGGCAGGGCTCAAATACCCTGACCGGCATTGATGCCGCGCTGGCGCTCGCTAAGCACTATGGCGCGGTGTTGTTGACTGATGTCTCGGCGGATGTCGCTCCGGTTTCCGGCCAGGCAGTGAGCTCCAAGGCCGTTAAGGCTGGCTTGGATTATGTGCGTGGTTTTTCGAGCGAGTTCTTGGGACAAGTCAAGGATATTTCCACGCCTTCGGTCGAAGCTATCTCGGCAAACCTCAATAACGGCATTGAGGTGTCGCTGGGCGATTCGAACGATATCGTCAAGAAGGAGCGCGTAGTCACCAAGCTGCTTTCGCAGGTAGAGGGCGTAACGTATATCAATGTGCGCTCTCCGGGTAACTATACATTTAGGAACGCTCCGACCTCGTAGCGCTGGTTGATGCTTTGTTGAGGGGCCATACCACGCCGTTTATCTGGTTTGTTTGGTTTTCACGGTCAATTATTTGACTGATACGTTCATAATGTGCAAACATAATACGGTTTACCTTTGCATTTACTTTCAACCTGAAGGTTAATGTGCGCAGGGGTCGACCCATGCTATGGCTATAACCTTTGTTCGGAGGACCGACATGCACGAGACAGAGATCAACAACTACCTTGCCGTCATTAAGGTGGTCGGCGTCGGCGGCGGCGGTACCAACGCGGTCAATCGAATGATCGAAGAGGGCATCCGCGGCGTCGAGTTTGTTGCCATCAACACCGATGCTCAGGCACTCGCGATCTCTGATGCCGATATCAAGGTGCACATCGGCACCGACCTTACCCGCGGCCTGGGCGCCGGCGCCAACCCCGAGGTTGGCCGCAAGGCTGCCGATGAGTCCCGCGACGACATTGCCGAGGCGCTCGCTGGTGCCGACATGGTGTTCATCACCTGCGGCGAGGGCGGTGGCACCGGTACCGGCGCTGCTCCCATCGTTGCCGATATCGCGATGAACGAGGTCGGTGCGCTGACCGTCGCCGTCGTGACCAAGCCCTTCACCTTCGAGGGCCGCAAGCGCAAGAAGAGCGCCGAGGAGGGCATTAAGACCCTCTCCGATTGCGTCGACACCATGATCGTCATCCCTAACGATAAGCTGCTCGACATCGCCGAGAAGAAGACCACCATGCTCGAGGCCTTCGCGATTGCCGATGGCGTCCTTTCCCAGGGCACCCAGGGCATCACCGACCTCATCACCGTCCCCGGTATCATCAACCTGGACTTCGCCGATGTTAAGACCATCATGAAGCAGGCCGGTACCGCCATGATGGGTATCGGTACCTCTTCTGGGGACACCCGTGCCGTCGACGCTGCCCAGCAGGCCATCTCCAGCCCGCTGCTCGAGAGCTC
>DXLR01000042.1:0-9368 GCA_019414625.1 Collinsella sp. | reverse complement strand
ATTATATCCGCCGCCCGCGTTGCGAGGGCTGGGGCGCTGAGGACGACCTTGCGGCGCCGTTCGCTGACGCGGGCGGGCTGCCGGCTCGGTCGCAGAGCCATCCAGGACGGTAAAACCGTTACGCGAAGATCGCTCGCCGCGCACGTGGGGCACGTCGGCGGTACTCTCATCCATAACGGCAAAGCTCTCGCGGCGGCGGTCATACTCATCGCGGCGGGCGCTCTCGTACGAAACGCGCAGGATCAACCCGGCAAGCATGAGCGACACAATAATCGACGAACCGCCGTAGCTAATAAACGGCAACGGTTTGCCCGTCATGGGAAACACGTTGAGGATGCCCAGCGCGTTAATCAAAAACTGCACTGCGAGAATGACCGCGGAGCCAGACGCCATAAGCGCGCCCCGGCGATCGGTCGCCTGCTCGGCAATGCGAAACGCCGAGTAGATCAGCATCGCAAACACCAAGAAGAACAGCACGGTTCCGACAAAACCGACTTCCTCGCCAATGATGGCCAGGATGTAGTCATTGTGCGCCTCGGGCAGATACGAGTACTTCATGG
Source organism: Collinsella sp. (assembly GCA_019414625.1). GTDB lineage: Bacteria > Actinomycetota > Coriobacteriia > Coriobacteriales > Coriobacteriaceae > Collinsella. Next base: position 8,808 of record DXLR01000042.1, on the reverse strand, counting down.
TTGAGTTGCCGATGCCACGGCCGAACAGACCGCCCGAGGCAAAGGCCATAATGGCAAGCGTGGCCTGATAGCCGTCACCATACTCGTCGGCCCAAGGGTTCAAGGCAACCTGAATACGCACCATACGGTACGGCTCTGCGACAAGCGCAATCACGATCACGAGAATGCCGAAGATTAGCACGCCGATGATAAATCTGGGGTCGAGACCCGCAAACAACGCCATGCACATGAGGGTCAACAGGATGATCAGGACAGTACCGAAATCGGGCTGGATAAAGATCAGAAAGAGCGAAATGCCCAGGTAGATGCCCATCTTGCGAAGGAATTCGTTGATGTTGCCACCGGGCGAAAAGAAGCGATCAAGCATGATGGCCGAATACGCAATGGCAAATGGCTTTAAAAACTCGGAAGGCTGGAACTGAATACCGGCGATGTTAAGCCAGCGCGTGGCGCCACGGCTGCCGCTGCCCACCAAGAACACCAGAAACAGTAGCCCTATCATGCCTATGAGGAAGATCCTGAGCACATCCTCCCCAAACCAGCTGTCCGGCAAAACGCGCACGATGGCAATCAGCGCCAGAACACCGACCACGGCAAACGCGGCCTGTCGACCCAGAAAAAACGTCGCCGAGCCATTCTCGTGCAGCGCCTCGACCGAAGACGCCGAGTACACCATCAGCAGGCCAAAGCATACCAAGGTAAACAAGCAGGCCATGAATATCAAACGGGGGCGCATGATACGGGCGGGAACGCCGGCAATATAGCGTTCGCTAAACGACTGCCCGCCGCGGCTGGAACGCGGTGTGCTGCGCCGCGAGGAAGCACGGTCCGAGTCGGGCCTCCTCGTACCTTGTCGGGGGCTCTCCTCTCTCACCGCAACCCCTATTCCATTTGTGATTTCGCTGCAGCGGCAAGCTGGGCCACGTAGTCCTTAAACACGCGGCCGCGCTCCTCATAGCCCGAGAACTCATCGAACGAAGAGCAGGCAGGAGAAAGTAAGATCACGTCACCACGGCTCGACAGCGAACGGGCGACGTCCACGGCGTCGCGTAGGTCATCCGCCTGGGCGATATCCACATCGCCATCGACATCGGCCTCGTCCATAGCGGCGGTGAAGCGCTCGCGCGCATCGCCAAAGCAGACGACCGAGCGCACGTTGTCCATAACGACGCGCGCGAAGTCCGTGAGCGGCGTGCCCTTATCGTGGCCGCCGAGCAGCAAGATCACGTCGTCATCGGGAAATGCCGTCAGTGCCTTCTCGACCGCATCGGTGTTGGTCGCCTTGGAATCGTTGACGTAGCGCACGCCGTCAATCTCGCCACACGGCTCCACGCGGTGCTCGAGCGGCTGGAACGAGGCAAGACCGCGGCAGACACCATCGACATCGGCACCGACCGCCAAGGCAGCCGTGGCGGCGCACAGGGCATTGATAACATTGTGATGGCCCGAGATCTTGAGCTCGGATGTAGCGATGAGCGGGGTCTCGACGCCCTTCAGGCGCACAATCATCTTGCCATCGCGCACAAAGGCGGCATCCTCGCCCTCAGGCTCGTCAAAGGCAACCTTGCAGATGCGACGACCCGGCGTGTAGATGTACTCATCGAACTCGTGAATGCCGGCGTCTTCGACGTCGACAACCGCCAGATCGTCATCGACCATATTGTCAAACAGTTTGATCTTGGCAAGCGCGTAGTTCTTATGGCTCTTATGCCAGCCCAAGTGGTCGGGAGTGATGTTGAGCAGCACCGCCACGCGGGGGTGGAGCTCGGTTGTCGTAGCAATCTGATAGCTCGAGAGCTCAGCCACAAACCACTCGTTGTGGGCTCGGCCGTCAATCTCGTTGACCGGCGGCTCGCCGATGTTGCCGACAGCAACGCTGGCCTCGCCGGCAGCCTTGAGCAGATAATCAGTCAGCGACGTGGTGGTCGTCTTGCCGTTGGTGCCCGTGATGGCAATCCAGTTATCGGGCGACAGGCGATAGGCAAACTCGGGCTCACCCATAATCTGGGCGGCATGCTCGCGCCCGGCCTTAAAGAAGCCCGAGAACTCCGAGATGCCCGGGCACGTCACGCATACGTCATAGGCGCCCTCGACCTGTTCGGTCCCATAGACAAACGACGCACCAGCAGCCTCGAGCGCACGCGTGGCGTCATTGGGCTCAGAGGTGCCGCCGCCATACACGGTAACGGCGCTTACGCGCTCGGGATGTGCCAGCGCCCAGCGGGCGACATCGAGACCGGATTTGCCCTGACCCAAAACGAGCAGGCTAAAGACATCAGCAAGAGGCATGAAAGACCACTATCCCAACTGGAAGAACAGGGCAAGGCCAACGGCACCAAAGGCCGCAGCGATAATCCAAAAACGGATGACGACCTTGGTCTCGGCCCAGCCCTTCTTTTCGAAATGATGATGGATGGGCGCCATAAGGAAGACGCGCTTGTGCGTAAAGTGGAAGTAGACAACCTGAATCATGACCGACAGGGTCTCAACGATAAACAGGCCGCCGATGATGAGGGAGACGACCTCGGTGTTGGTCATGATGGACGTGCAGGCAAACGCGGCGCCCAGGGCAAGCGAGCCGGTATCGCCCATAAAGATGCTCGCCGGATAGCAGTTGAACCACAGAAAGCCCAAGCAGGCACCGGCACACGCGGTGCAGAAGATGGACAGGTTCACGTCTCCGTGCAAAAACGCCATGGCAGCCATGGCGAGCATGGCAATCATGGAGGTGCCGCCAGCAAGACCGTCAAGGCCATCGGTCAGGTTCACGGCATTAGAAAGACCGGCGATCATCAGCCAGCAAAATACAATGTAGAGCCACGGGAACGAAAGGCCGCAGATGGTGGTCGAAAGAACACCGAGGCCAATCGTCAGGCCGCCGGGAAAACGAATCTCGGGGGCGACGCCGCACCAATTGACGGCGAGCACGGTAAAAGTGACGCAGATGATGGTCAGACCGATCATCTTGGCGTGAGGCGTCAGGCCGAGCGAACGACCATGCGTGACGGAGGTCAGATCGTCGATAAGACCCAAAACGCCGGTGGCCAGCGTGGCAAGCAGCACGAGCACGAGCTCGGTGGTGAGCTTGCCCATCAGCAGGCAGGTCAGCGAGATCGCGACAAGGATGATGACGCCGCCCATGGTCGGCGTACCCTGTTTAATCAAATGACGCTTGGGGCCATCGGCTCGGACCTGTTGGCCGATACCCTCGACCTTCAGCAGCTTGATCCACCACGGCATAAGCAGCAACGCAATGGCGGCAGCGATGCCAAGTCCCAAAAAGGCCTGATACGTAGGATACGAGGGATTGCCGAACATGGGCTAGCACACACCTTCCACAAAGCGGTCGAGCTCAACAAAACGGGAACCCTTGACCAGTACAACATCATGATTTTCAAGCGCGCCGCCCATGCGGTCGAGCACCTGCTGATAATCGGAGAACACCTGGATGCGGTCCTCATCCATACCCATCATACGTGCGGCATCGGCCATGAGCTGAGCCAGCTCGCCGCCGACGCACGCGAGCATGTCGAGCTTCTTGGCAGCGGCATAGGCGCCCACGAGCTCATGCATGCGGGGAGCCTCGTCGCCCATCTCGCCCATCTCGCCCAGGATCGCCATGCGCGAACCGTCACAGATGAGCGAGCACAGCAAATCGAGGCCGGCAGCCATAGACTCGGCACTGGCGTTATAGGAGTCGTCAATGATGCGTGCTCCGCTCTTGGCGCGCTTGATCTCCTGACGGTGACCGGTGATCGTAAGCCCCCTAAAGGCAGCATCGATCTGCTCGGGCGTCACGCCCAGACGATAGGCGACCGCGGCGGCCTTGACGGCATTGGGCACGGACTGCACGCCGGGAATGGCCAGCATGGTATCGACCGTGTCGCCCTGACCAAAGTCGAGCGTAAAGACCGGATGGCCCTCGTCGTCGACGCGAATGTCGCGCGCGCGGATCTCGTCGTCGTCCGAGACGCCGGCCAGCATCACGTCAATACCCGCAGGCTGGGCGAACGTATCGCGAATGAACGGCGTAAAGTCGTCCTCGCCGCCCAAAACCAGCAACGGCGAGAAGTCGCCGGCGGCGCACATGCCCTGGACAATCTCGGACTTGGCGCAGGCGATGTTCTCGCGGCTGCCCAGGATACCGATGTGGGAGGTTCCGATCTTGCTCACGATGGCAAGATTGGGGTTGGCAGACTGGGACAGGCGCTCAATCTCATGGAAATGGTTCATGCCCATCTCGAGCACCAGAACCTCGGTATCAGCCGGAGCGGAAAGCACCGTGAGCGGCATGCCGATCAAGTTGTTGAAATTGCCCTTCGTGGCCCAGACGCGATAACGCTTGGCGAGCACGGCGGCGAGCACGTCCTTGGTCGTCGTCTTGCCAATCGAACCGGTAATGCCGACGACCAGGCAACCAAGCTCCAAGCGATATGCATGCGCCAGGCGCAGCAAGAACTCCTCGGGGTCGTCGGTCAGCAAGATGGCGCATCCCTTGTCCTGCGCCAGCGAAACCAGCTCGGCATCGGGCTCGCGCGTCATCACGACGGCACCGGCACCCGACTCGATGGCACGGGAGGCAAAATCATTGCCGTCGACCTTTTCGCCGGGGAAGGCGACAAAGATCGTCCCCTCCTCGACCTGACGCGAGTCGATAACGCACCCGCGGCATACCCGATCGACTTCTTCCGTCACGGTTCGGGCCCCTGTTGAGGCCGCGAGGTTGTTGACGGCGATCTCTATCATTGCAGCTCCCCTGTAAACCTAATAATGCTATCGGCGTATTGTATCCCAGTGCCATGCGCGCGTGGTGCAGGGCATGTGAACACCCTTCAGATCAAACGGCAGACCACGCTCAAGATTGTAACCCCCTACTTCGTGCGCGGGATACCCAGCACGTCGAGTGCGTTGGCCATAATGGACTGGAATGGCACCGCGGCGGCATCCGAGCCGCTCGGCGTTCCATCGAGTGTGATATAGCACAGCACCTTGGGCGATTGCGCCGGCGCAAAGCCCATAAAGGACGACATGTAGTTCTCCTTGAGGTAACCGCCGTTCTCGTCAGCTCGCTCGGCCGTACCGGTCTTGCCCGCCACGTCATAGCCATCGACCGCACCGCCAACACCCGTGCCTTCGGACACGACCGTCTGCATGCACGATGTCACCTGGGCGGCAGCGTCGTCCGATATCGCACGCTCACCTTCGCCCCAGTCCTTCTCATCGCCCTTGCTGGACTTATAGAAGTGCGGAGTCATCATCACGCCGCCGTTCGCGATGCCGCCCACGGCACGTGCGACCTCAATCGGCGAGACGGACAGCGCCTGGCCAAAGCTCATCGAGCCCAGCGTGGCGCCGTCGTACTGGTCGCGCTCCTTGACGATACCCAGACTCTCACCCGGAAAATCGACACCGGAGCTATGACCGATGCCCCACTTGTCCACATAGGCGGCAAAATCATCGGCACCGATCTTGCGTCCCACCAGGACAAAGCCCACATTGGACGAACGGCGCATCATCTCACGCACGTCCATGGTCATGGTGTAGTCGCGCTTATCGGCGTCGGTAACGGTGTCGTCGCCGACCTTAATGCTCGCCGGCACCTCAAACGACGTGCTCGAACGCACGGCACCCAAGTCGAAGCCGGCACCGGCCACAAGTGTCTTAAAGACCGAGCCGGGCTCGTAGGCATCGGTAACTAGGCGCAAGTTCATGTCCTCGGTCTTGGCGTTTTCCAGATCGGTCTGGTCATATGTCGGATACGAGCATGCCGCCAGAATCTCGCCCGTCGTGGGATCAGTGACCAGGGCCGAGCCATTCTTGGCCTTGGTCTTTTCGACTGCCTCGGCCAGGACGTCCTCGGCGGCACGCTGGATATTGACATCGAGTGTCGTCACGATGTCCACGCCGTCCACCGCGGCAACCTTTTTATAGGCGCCGCCCGCGATATAGCTACCGTCCCTCGCCCGCTCGCGCACCAGCGAACCGTTCGTTCCGGTCAAAAGCTTGTTGTACTGCTTCTCAAGGCCCGTCAGACCGTCGTTTTCCACGTTTACCACGCCAAGCACCTGCGATGCCAGGTTGCCATAAGGATATACGCGCTTCATGGCCTGCTCAAAGAGCACGCCGGGCAGATTCTTCTTCTCCAGCGCCGCAGCATCGTCCTCGTCCACCTGGCGTTTGATATACACCCAGGTGCCATCAGACAGCACCAGTTTGCGGCAAGTCTTTTTATCGATGCCCGTAGCTTTGACCAGTGCCGAGACCGTCTTGTCAACGTCCTCGATAAGCTGAGGATTCACGGCGATGTTGCGGCATTCGACCGACGACGTCAGCACGTTGCCGTTACGGTCGTAGATGGTACCACGCTTGGCATACAGCGTCTGCGCAAGCAAGCGACGTGCATCGGCACGGTCGCGTAACTTATCGGCTTCCACGATTTGATAGTCGGCAAGGCGAAGGACGCCCAAACCCAAGCCAAACCCGATGAAACCCATGACGGCTTTGCGACGGGGCAGCGGCGTGCCCGTGAGCCATTCGGTCGACGAGCTCTTGCGCGGTCTGGTGTTATGCATTTGAGGACCACTCGAGCCACGGAGACGCGACGCGGGGTCGTTGCCATAGGACGGCCTCGCGTTGTAAGATGGCCGACCCGTTCCTTGATAACCAGAACGTCCCCGCGATGAGGGACGTCCAGAACCGCGACCCCCGTCGGAGCCGCGGCGATAGTCATTTGTCATACTCAGCTACCGTCTTGTTACTGAGCGGTCGCGGTCGAGCTAGCGCCCGCGGCTGCATCCTGCGAAAAATCAAGTGTAACGCTCTCGCTGGGCTCCACCATGCCATAAGCGCCTGCAAGGTCGCGAATGCGCGTGTCGGCACCATAGACCGAATGCATGACCTCCAGGTCGGAGCTCTCATCGGTCGCCTTCTCGAGCGTGTTGGTAAGCGCGGCATTGCTGTTGAGCACCTGGGCCGTAACGCCGGCGAGCGCCACACGGGCGACACCGATCGTCATGAAGATGGCCGCAATGATGCAAAACGTTTTAAGAACGCTCATGAAAACCGGGCTTACCGCCTGGTTTGCCTGACGGCCCGCGCCCGTGTAGACATCAAAGCGCGGCGTGCGCTGCTCGCGGGGAGCAGCGGGAGCCTGCGGTGTCTCACGATAGGCGGGCATGGCGCTCATATCATAGGCGAGTGCTGCGTTTGAAGTGTTGTAGCCCATGATATGCCGCCTCCCATCCCGAGTACGTTGGTAGTGTGTTTAAGCTTCGTTTATGGTGCGAGCGGGAGGTCCAATATCGCGCGGTCGCGTCTACAGACGCTGCGCCACGCGGATCTTGGCTGATCTCGCCCGAGGGTTGCGCGCAACCTCATCGGGTTGGGCAACCAGGGGTTTGCGGGTGATGACCTTGAGTATCGGCACGTTGCCGCACACGCACACCGGAATCTCCGGCGGACACGTGCACCCCTGGCTCATCTCCTTAAAGTGGTTCTTTACGATACGGTCCTCGAGCGAGTGATACGAGATGACGCAGATGCGTCCGCCCGGGTTGAGCCACCTTGTGGCGGCGTCTAGCCCTCGTTCGAGCACATCGAGTTCGTGATTGACCTCGATGCGAATGGCCTGGAAACTTTTCTTGGCTGGGTGTCCGCCATGCCGACGAGCGGCAGCGGGGATACCAGCCTTGATGATCTCGACGAACTGACCGGTGGTTTCGATCGGCTCATGCTCGCGGCGGCGCACGATCTCACGCGCGATCTGCGAGGCGAACTTCTCTTCGCCGTAGACGCGTAGAATCCGGGCGAGGTCGTGTTCGTTATAGGTGTTGATGACCTCAGCTGCGTTTAAGGTGTTGTTACCCGGATCCATCCGCATGTCCAATGGGGCGTCCTCGTTGTACGAAAAGCCCCTGCCAGGGATATCGAGTTGCGGCGACGAAACGCCCAAGTCGAACAGGAAGCCATCGACCCCGGGCACCTCGGCCGAGCAAAGCAGCTCGTCCAAGTCGCCGAAGTTGCCCTTCAGCAGCTGGTGCGGTACGCCGGGAACCTCGCGGTCCAGACGGGCGCCAGCGGCCTCGAGGGCCATGTCGTCCTGATCGACGCCGAGCAAAAGGCCGGTCTCCCCCACCTGCGCGGCCATCTTTACCGAATGGCCGGCACCGCCAAGGGTGCAGTCGCAGACGACGGAGCCGCTCTTTAGCTGCAGCGACTCAAGCACTTCGCCGAGCATGACAGGTTCATGCCGATATTCTTGTGTCAAGATCCCACGCTCCATCCGTTACTCGTGCCTTGCCCTTACGAGAAGAAGAGGTCCAGCAGGGCCTCGTCATCATCGTCCTCATCGGCCGTAGCGCGGTCCCAAACCTCAAGGTGGTCGTAGTTGCCCACAACCGTGACCTCGCGGTCGAGGTTCGCCTGCTTGCGGAGAGACTCAGAAAGACCGATACGACCCGCGCTGTCCACATCCATCGACGTGGTGCGCTTGTTGATCGCCCTCATGAGCTTCTGGTCGTTGATGTCACGCGGGTTAAAACCCTCGTGGCCCTCACGACCCGCGAAGAGTCCTTCGACCCACTTATCGAAGGCCTCGGCAGAGAACACGTACAGAGCATCGACATCCAGGGCTTTAAACACGCGAACGTGCTCTCCAAGCTCCTCACGAAGGGGTGCAGGCAGGGACAGACGACCTTTTGCATCGAGATTGCGCTCGTATGCACCCGTCATTCCCATGTGCGCCCTCCCCTCGGTTACTCAGATGGCACGTACGCGGGGAACCACCCCGCCTGTCGACGTCATCAATAA
>DXLR01000041.1:0-5876 GCA_019414625.1 Collinsella sp. | reverse complement strand
CTACTACGTGACGCGCGATGGCCGCTTTATGCTGGCAAGCGAGGTGGGCACCATCGAGGTGAGCCCCGAGAACATCCTGACGAGCGGCTGCCTGGGACCGGGCCAGATGCTCGAGGTCGATTTTGCCCGCGGCCGCGTGATCTACAACGACGAGCTGCGCGCCCGCTATGCCAAGGAGAAGCCCTACCGCGACTGGATTGCCGAGGAGACACTGACCGTCGGCGCGCTCGATGAGCCCGCCGCGCCCGCGCCCGCCGAGGATGCCGAGGTGCCCGCCGCCGTGCGCATGGCCAAGCTCGGCTATCACTGGGATGATGTTGACGAGGTCGTGCGCCCCATGGCCCAGCAGGGCAAGGCCCCGCTCGCCTCGATGGGTATCGATGCGCCGTTGGCCTGCCTGTCCAAGAAGACGCGTTCGTTCTTTGACTACTTCTATCAGCTGTTCGCTCAGGTCACGAATCCTCCGATCGATGCCCTGCGCGAGCACATGGTGACTTCGACCACGCTCTACCTGGGCAACCACGGCAACCTGCTCGAGGATTCCCGCACGGCCTGTCAGCTGGTGCGCTTGGAGCGCCCATTGCTCAACGAGGAAGAGTTCGAGCATATCTGTGCCATCGACCGTGTTGGCTTTAAGACCCGTCGTTTCCGTGCCGTCTACCGCCGCGATGCCGGCGAGGGCGCGCTGCAGGCTGCGCTCAAACAGCTTGCCGAGGACGTTGAGGCTGCGGTCCGCGACGGCGTGAACATTGTGGTGTTGAGCGATCGTGCCGCTGCGGGCGAGGTGCCCGTGCCGTCGCTGCTCGCCGTGGGCTGCGTGCACAACCACCTGATCCGCGCCGGCGTTCGTACTTTTGCCGACATCGTGGTGGAGTGCGGTGACGCCGTGTCCCCGCACGACTTTGCGGCACTGGTGGGCTACTCCGCGAGCGGCATCTATCCGTACAACGCACATGCGTGCATCCGCGATCTGGCGGCACGCGGCGACCTGGACGTGACGGCCGAGCAGGGCATCGCCAACTACAACAAGGCTGCGACCGCCGGCATCGTCTCCATCATGTCCAAGATGGGCATCTCCACGGTGCAGAGCTACCATTCGGCGCAGATCTTCGAAGCCGTGGGCTTTACGCCGGAGTTCGTCAACGCGTACTTTGCCGGCACGGTGAGCCGTGTGGGCGGTATGGGTGTCGAGGACGTTGAACGCGAGCAAAACGAGCGCTACGACGCCGCGCTCGCTATCCTTAAGAGCCCGGCTCCCGATCAGCTGCCCACGCTGGGCCTGACCAAGTGGCGCCCGCTCGGCGGCGAGGAACACCTCATCGACCCCCAGACCGTCTACCTGCTGCAGACCGCCTGCCGTGAGGACAGCTACGACACCTTTAAGGAGTACAGCGCCCGCCTGCACCGCACCGGCCGTGCCGTGCGTTTGCGCGACTTGCTCGACTTTGATGCCAGCGGCCGCACGCCGGTTTCGCTCGACGAGGTCGAGCCCGCGCTCAACATCGTCCGCCGCTTTAACACCGGCGCCATGTCGTACGGCTCCATCAGCAAGGAAGCACACGAGTGCATGGCCATCGCCATGAACCGCCTGCACGGCCGTTCCAACTCGGGCGAGGGCGGTGAGGATCCGCGTCGCGAGACCCCGCTGGCTAACGGTGATTCCAAGAACTCCGCGATCAAGCAGGTGGCAAGTGCGCGCTTTGGCGTGACGAGCCGCTACCTGTGCAGCGCCTTCGAGATTCAGATCAAGATGGCCCAGGGCGCCAAGCCCGGCGAGGGTGGTCACCTGCCCGGCAAGAAGGTCTACCCCTGGATTGCCGAGGTCCGTCAGTCCACGCCCGGCATCGGCCTGATCTCGCCTCCGCCGCACCACGACATCTACTCCATCGAGGACCTGGCAGAGCTGATCTTTGACCTTAAGAATGCCAACCCCGGCGCGCGCGTGTCGGTCAAGCTGGTCAGCGAGGCCGGCGTCGGCACCATCGCAACCGGTGTGGCCAAGGGCGCTGCCGACAAGATCTTGATCAGCGGCCACAATGGCGGCTCGGGTGCCGCGGCGCGCGATTCCATTTGGCATGCCGGCCTGCCGCTGGAGCTCGGCCTTGCCGAGGCCCAGCAGACGCTGCTGCAAAACGGCCTGCGCTCCCGCGTGGTGCTCGAGGCCGACGGCAAGCTCATGGACGGCACCGATGTCGCCGTCGCCTGCTTGCTGGGCGCCGAGGAGTTTGGCTTTGCGACCATGCCGCTCATCTCCATGGGTTGCCTCATGCAGCGTGACTGTCAGCAGGATACCTGCCCGGCCGGCATCGCCACGCAAAACTGCCGCCTGCGTCACGGCTTCCGCGGTAAGCCCGAGCACGTTGAGCACTTTATGCTCTTTGTGGCCGAGCAGCTGCGCGAGGTTATGGCGAGCCTGGGCTTCCGCACCGTCGATGAGATGGTTGGACATCCCGAGTGTTTGTGCCAGATCGAGGTGCCGGGCAACCGCAAGGCTAACCTGCTGGATCTGTCGCCCGTGCTGGCAAGCGCGACCTGCGAGTTCGGTGCCCATATTCCGGGTGCCGACGGTCGCCACTTCCTGCCGCAGATGGCCGCGGACAGCGAGCTCGACAAGACGCTCGACTCCACGTTGTTCGTGCCCTACACGGCCAATGCCCGTGCACACCTGCACCCGATTCGTTTCCATGCCGACATCGCCAACGTTAACCGCTGCGTGGGCACCATTCTGGGCAATGCGGTGACCAAGGCGCATCCCGAGGGCCTGCCCGCCGGCTCCATCACCATCGATTGCGATGGTTCGGCCGGTCAGAGCTTTGGCGCCTTCCTGCCGCGCGGCATTACGCTCAACGTGTGCGGCAACGCCAACGACTACTTTGGCAAAGGCCTTTCGGGCGGCGAGGTGTCGGTGCGCCCCAACCCGCATGCGACCTATAAGTCCGACGAAAACATCATCGTGGGCAACGTTGCGTTCTTTGGCGCCACGAGCGGCCGTGGCTTCATCAACGGCCTGGCCGGCCAGCGCTTTGGCGTACGCAACTCCGGTGCCACCGTGGTGGTCGAGGGCTGCGGCAACCATGGCTGCGAGTACATGACGGGCGGTCTGGCGCTTATCCTGGGTGAGGTCGGGCAGAACTTCGCCGCCGGTATGACGGGCGGCGTGGCCTATGTCTTTGACCAGTACGGCACGCTCGATGCCCGCGTGAACCACGAGAGCGTTGAGCTCAAGGCCTCGACGGCCGGCGAGCTGGCACAGATTCGCGAGCTCATCCAAGAGCACGTGGACGCGACGCAGAGCCCGCGCGGCATCAAGCTGCTCTACAGCTTTGAGACGATGAGCAAGCACTTCGTGAAGGTCATTCCGACCGAGTACGAGCGTGTGCTGGCGATTGTCGCCGCCGCCGAGGCCGTCGGCAAGACGCATGCGCAGGCAGAGGAGCTGGCGTTTGACATCGTGACCGGTCGCGCGAGCGCTGCGGATGTCGCTCGCTTCGATGCTGCGGGCGGTGCTGCGGGCGGTGCTGCGGGTGCTGCGTCCGTGGCCGCCAGCTCTGTTGCTTCGACCAAGAAGGAGGCGTAAGTGCCATGGGTAAGCCCGGTGCTTTTCTTGATATCGATCGCGTGACCCACGAGCTTCGCCCCGTGGAGGAGCGCAGCCGTGATTTCGATCCGCTGTACGTGGAGCTCGACGACGACGCACGTCGCGCCCAGGCGAGCCGCTGCATGATGTGCGGCGTGGCGTTTTGCCAGATGGGCGCGAGCTTTGGCAAGGCACGTCCGAGCGGCTGCCCGCTGCACAACTTGATTCCCGAGTGGAACGAGCTGGTGTACCGCGGTCGCTGGGATGAGGCTGCCGAGCGCCTGTCGCTCACCTCGCCCATGCCTGAGTTCACGAGCCGCGTGTGCCCGGCGCTGTGCGAGGCCGCGTGCAACCTGGGCTCGGTTGACGGCCAACCCACGACGATTCACGATAACGAGCGTGCGATCAGCGACCATGAATGGGCAAACGGCGGCCCGCGCCGCTTTGAGCCAGCAGGGGAGGGCGCACCCACGGTTGCCGTGGTGGGTTCCGGTCCTGCTGGTCTGGTGGCTGCATGGGAGCTTGCGCGTCGCGGCACCCGCGTGACGGTGTTTGAGCGCGACGACCGCCCCGGCGGCCTGCTCATGTACGGCATTCCCAACATGAAGCTCGAGAAGTCCGTGGTCGAGCGTCGCGTGGCGCTCATGCGCGAGCTGGGCATTGTGTTCGAGCTGAGTGCCGACGTGAGCGATCCCAAGGTTACCGCCAGGCTCGACGACTTTGACGCCGTCGTGGTGGCTGCCGGCGCCCGTGCTCCGCGTGGACTGGCTGCTGAGAATATTGACGCGCCCGGCGTGGTGTACGCGGTGGACTACCTGACGGCTTCGACCGTCTCGGTGCTCGATGGCGGCGAGCCTGCCATCGATGCACGCGGCCTGGACGTTGCGGTCATTGGCGGTGGCGATACCGGCAACGACTGCGTGGGTACCGCCGTGCGTCAGGGCGCGCGCAGCGTGCGCCAGTTTGAGTTCTTGCCGGCTGCGACCGATAAGCGCGCGGCGAGCAACCCCTGGCCGCAGTGGCCCAACGTTAAGAAGACCGACTACGGCCAGCAAGAGGCTATCGCTGCGATGGGTGGCGAGATGCGTGCCTGGGGCGTGGATACCCTCGAGGTGCTGCTGGACAAGAAGGGTGCGGCTGCGGGCCTGCGCGTGGTCGATCTGGACTGGTCGGCGGGAAAGCCCGAGTGCATCGCGGGCTCTGAGCACGAGGTGCCGGCCCAGCTGGTGCTCATTGCCTGCGGCTTTACGGGCCCGGAGCACAGCGTGTTCGACGCTGCCGGCGTGCCTGTTGCCGCCGCTGGCCGTCCGCTGCCGGTGATGGCTGCCGAGGGCTCGCATCTTGCGGCGCGTGTCGACGGCGTCGCCGCGGATGCCGCGCCGGTGTATGTGGCGGGTGATGCCCGCAACGGCAGCTCGCTCGTGGTGAGTGCCATGGCCGATGCCCTGGCCTGCGCAGCCGAAGTCGCCGAGGCACTGGAACTGTAAAGTAGTCACGGAGATATTCAACAATCGAATCGGCAAGGGCTGTCCCTAACTGCCGGCACAGACGATATGAGCAGGACATAAAACATTGAGAGCCCCTGCTGCATGAAGGACCGCGGATTAGGCCGACAATGGTGAGTGTCTAATTCAGCCGCGGCGGCCACGCCGCATTCATGGAAGGGGCTCCCATGCTCGATACTACCACCTTCGTCGGCCTCGACGTCCACGCCCGCTCGATAAAGGCCGTCTCCCTCGACGTCATGACCGGGGAGGTGCGCTGCGCGACCTTCGGCTACGACGCCGGCGCCGTCGCGGAGTGGGTCCGCTCCGTGGACCCCGGGGCCAGGTGCGTGTACGAGTCCGGGGTCACGGGCTTCGACCTGCAGAAGAGGCTCTCCGGCCTGGGGGTCGACTGCGTGGTCGGCGCCGTCTCGAAGATGATCAAGCCCAGCGCGGACAGGCGCAGGAAGAACGACCGCAACGACGCCGAGTTCCTCGCCCGCATGCTGTCGGTCGGCAACGTGGTCGAGGTGTGGGTCCCCGACGACGAGTGCGAGGCCGCCCGCGACCTGACCAGGGCGCTCGAGGACGCGAGGGACGACCTCTCGCGCTCGAAGCAGCGGCTCTCCAAGTTCCTGCTCAGGCACGGGCTCGTCTTCGACGAGAGGACGCCCACCGGCCGCAGGAAGGGCAACTGGACCCGGGCCCACTGGTCCTGGATCGAGTCGATAAGGTTCGCGGAGGGGGCCGACGAGGAGGTGCTGTTAGCGTCAATATATTTTTCACCATTTTCACCAACGTATTTTCGCCAATCG
>DXLR01000040.1:0-11593 GCA_019414625.1 Collinsella sp. | reverse complement strand
GCCGTGGCCGACCCCTTTGCGCCCAATATGCCCGATCCCGCCGCCGCACCCATCCCCGTGCCCCAAACCGTCTCGCGCGACGCGCTTGCCGGCATGGGCGGAGCCGCCGCGACCGGCGCCGCCGCTGGCCTTGGCGCCGCAGCCAGCATCGCCTCCAACATGGCAAGCTCTCGCGCCCCGCAGCGTCCGCTCGCCCAGCTCGTCGACGTCGTGAGCGGCGAGAGCCACGCCATCACCTCCGCACAGGTGACCATCGGTCGCGAGCGCTCGGTTTCCGACATCGCCCTGCGCGACCCCAACGTGTCGCGCCGTCATGCCCAGCTCACCTTTACCGGCTCGGACTGGTCGATCGAGGACCTCAACTCCACCAACGGCACGCTCGTCAACAACCGTCGCATCACGCGCTGCCCGCTGCGCAACGGCGACCTGCTGACGTTTGGCCTGAGCACGTTCGAATTTAGGGGATAGTCGCTTATGAACATCGATATCGTCCTGTTTGCAGGCCGCATCGTCCTGGTCGTCCTGCTTTATATCTTCCTGTTTGCCGTCATGAAGACCGGCGTGGGGCTCGTCCGCGGCCAGCGCCGCGACTCGGCCATCTGGACGATCGATGTGGACAAGGGCCCGCGCGGCATCCGCGGCATCCACGTGGATATGCTCGGCCCCGTCATCGTCGGCCGTTCGCCGTCGTCGGACATCTGCATCAACGAACCGTTTGTCTCGGCCTCGCATGCGCGTTTTTCGCTGCAGGGTCCGGCACTTATTATCGAGGACCTCAACTCGCTTAACGGCACGCTCGTCAACGGCCGCCAGCTGGTGGAACCCGCAACGCTGCGCGAGGGCGACGAAGTCCAGATTGGCGACGTGGTCATGAAGGTGAACCGTCGATGATCGACGAGGAGAACAAGTCCGCAACTATGACCGAGGCACCGGCCGCCGCCACAGCTGCGCCGGCCCACGCCGCTCCGGCGGGCTCCGCACCCGTGGAGCCCGAGGACACCGTGTTCTCCCTGCCTCTTTCGCATGTAACGCATGATATTTCGGATCTCGCCGATAACGAGGACGAAGAGGATGCCGTAGCGGCGCCCATCGGCGCACATGCTGCGGAACAGCCCACAGCGCCCGAAGCAGCCCCGGCGCCGGCTCACTTTGCAGAGCCCGTCGCCGCGGCAATTAACGAGAGCGCTGCGGTGTTTGCGGCACCCGAGCCCGCCGCGCCGGCGTTTCCCATAGCCCCGGCATCCGAGGTTGCGCCCGCGTCTACGCCGGCGCCCGAGCCTATAGACGTCAGCCCGCAAGACGACGAGTCGACCGCCCGCGTGTCCGAGGAGCCCGACTCCCCGGACACCGGCGATTCCGAATCAAACGCCGAGACCGACACCGTCTCTCCCGGTGACACAGCCGAAATCGACGTTGCCGCCGTTGAGGCCAAGCTCAAAGACCCCGGCTCGACCATGAGCTTTGAGCCCCTGACCGAGGAGCGCATCGAGACCGACTCGACCTATGATGCCGGCACCACCACGCAACTCATGTGGGGCGCCCGCTCCGACGTTGGCTGCGTACGCCCGCACAATGAGGATTCCTACCTGGTGCAGTCGCCGCTCTTTTGCGTATGCGACGGCATGGGTGGTCACGCTGCCGGCGAGGTGGCCTCTTCCATCGCCGTTGAGACTATTGCCAAGACGGCCCCGCAGTCCGCCGACGCAGCACGCCTGGCGGCAGCCGTCGAGGCAGCTAACGCCGCCGTAATCGAGGCGGCCCTGAACGGCCTAGGCAAGCCCGGCATGGGCTGCACAGCCACTTGCGCCTATATCGAAAACGACACGCTCGCCATCGCCCACGTGGGCGACTCTCGCGCCTACCTGCTCCACGAGGGCACGCTCATCCGCGTGACCCGCGACCACTCCTACGTGGAGGAGCTCGTGGACGCCGGCGAGATCACGGCAGACGAGGCTCGCGTCCACCCCAACCGTTCGGTCATCACCCGTGCGCTGGGCTCAGACCCCGCCATGTATGCCGACCACTTCACTCTGCATATCGAGGAAGGCGACCGCCTGATCCTGTGCTCTGACGGCCTTTCGAGCATGATTCCCGATAGCGATATCGAGAACATCGCCACGCAGTCCTCAACCGCGCAAATCTGCGTCGACAACCTAGTGGACGCGGCGCTTGCCGCCGGCGGCCACGACAACGTGACCGTAGTAGTCGTTGACCTGGTTGACGATGGCGTTATGCGCGAGGCGCAACGCGTGCGTCGCCGCAACATTACTATCGCCGCCATCCTGGCCCTCGTCTTTGTGCTGGCAGCTGGCATCTGGGCCTACACGGGTGTCACCGGCTCGTACTACCTGGGTACCCACCAGGGCAATGTCGCCGTCTGGCGCGGCCTGCCCGGCAAGCCGCTCGGACTCAAGCTTCACTGGCTCGAAAGCGAAACCAGTATTAAGCTGTCCGACCTGCCCGAAGACACGCAAAACCGCCTCAAGGCGGGCATTCCGCAAACAAGTGTCGACGATGCGCAGGACACGATATCCAAGTACCGCCACCAGATCGACGAGGAGCAGACCCGCCAGGTGATCGACGCGCAAACGATTCGCGACAACACCAATCAGGGATCGACCTCCGAATCAGATTCCGAGAAAACCGCCGAACAGTCCGCCGAGGCCGAAGCCTCCGAAAAGAACTAGAAAGGGAGTGCCGCTTATGAGTCGCCGCAACACCGAGCTGCTCTTGCTCATCGCCTCGGCGTTCCCCGTCATCCTACTGTATGCGATGTACGTCCTCACCGCGGGCGCTGCCATCTCCTTTGAGACGCTCGCCGTACCGATCGGCCTCTTTGCCGCCTTTGCCGCGGCCCACATTGCCGTGCGCATCTTGGCGCCCGGTGCCGACCCCGCTATCCTGCCCATTGTCTTTGTGCTTTCGGGCATCGGCATCACGTTCGTGACGCGTCTCGCCCCCGCTCTCGCCATCTCACAGCTCATCATCCTGTTTGTCTCGGTGGCGCTCATGGTGGGAACGCTCGCGTTGGTTAAGAACCTCGACGTAGTCATGCGCTACAAGTACACCTTTGGCATTATCGGCATCATTCTGCTGATGCTGCCTATCTTTATCGGCACCACGATCTCGGGCTCCAAGCTGTGGATTCGCATCGCGGGCTTTACCATCCAGCCCGGCGAGTTCGCCAAAGTCTTTATCGTGCTGTTCCTGGCCGGGTACCTGGCCGAGAACCGCGAGCTGCTCTCCATCTCCAACCGCAAGATCCTAGGCTTTAAGATCCCTCGCCTGCGACTGCTGCTGCCGCTGTTTGCCGTGTGGGGCGTGTGCCTACTCGTTGTCGTCTTCGAACGCGACCTGGGTTCGGCCGTGCTGTTCTACACCATCTTCTTGCTGATGCTCTACGTTGCCACGGGTCGATTCTCGTATGTCGTTATCGGCCTTGCGCTCTTGGCCGTCGGCGCCGTGGGCGCCTACAAGTTCCTGTCGCACGTTCAGGTGCGCTTCCAAGTTTGGGTCGATCCGTTTAAGGACGCCCAGGGCCAGGGCTACCAGATCGTCCAGTCGCTCTTCTCGCTTGCCGATGGCGGTCTGGTCGGTGTTGGCATCGGCAACGGCATGGCCAACAACATCCCTGTCGTCGAGTCCGACTTTATCTTCTCTGCCATCGGCGAGGAGATGGGCCTTTTGGGCGGCGGCGCCGTGCTCATCCTGTTTATGCTCTTTGCCGTGCGTGGCCTCACCACGGCTGCCCGCGCTAAATCCGACCTCGCCGCCTTTAGCGCCACGGGCCTTACGGCCGCCATCAGCTTCCAGGCCTTTTTGATCGTGGGCGGCGTTACCCGCCTGATCCCGCTGACCGGCGTCACCCTGCCCTTTATGAGCCAGGGCGGTTCCTCGCTGCTGGCGAGCTTTATCATCGTCGCGCTCCTGCTGCGCGCCGGTGACGAGGCGACCGGACGCGAGGCCGAGCTTACCGGCACCGGCACCATGGCTGCCATCACCGATGATCAGGTCGCATCTGCCGCCGCCCCGACGGGCACGCGCTTTGCCACCTCGTCTTCCTACGGCAGCGGCAGCCATTCCGTCGGCTCGCGCATGCGCCGTCGCCTGCTCGACACGCCTGAATCCGGTGTGCTCGGCCGCGTTGCGCTCGCCAACCGTCTAACCCGTGCGGTGCTCGCCTTTACGGCGCTGTTCGCCATCCTTATCGGCAACCTCACCTATGTCCAGGTCATCAAGGCCAAGGACTATCAGGATATGCCGACCAACAACCACACTATCGCCCGCTCCAAGTACATCCAGCGCGGTTCCATCATCACGTCCGACGGCGTGACGCTGGCCGAGTCGCTGCAGCAGGAGGACGGCACCTACGTACGCTCCTACCCCAACGGCAACCTGGCAGCGCACGTGGTTGGCTACGTGAGCCAGCAGTATGGCACCACCGCCATCGAGAGTGTCATGAACGACACGCTCACCGGTTCTAAGGACTACTCCAGCTGGAACAACGCCATCGCGTCGCTCGCGGGCCAGACCCAGCCGGGCAACACCGCCAAGCTCACCATCGACTCGCGCATCCAGACGGCGGCCGAGCAGGCACTCAAGGGCTTTAAGGGCGCTGTAGTGGTCATCGACCCGCGTACCGGCGCGGTGCTCGCATGTGCCAGCTCGCCCACCTACGACAACACCAACATCGACGCCCTACTGCAGACGGGCGGCGGCGAGGACGGCTCTATGTACAATCGCGCCATGGACGCGCTGTACACGCCGGGCTCCACGTTTAAGGTCGTTACGCTTTCCGCGGCACTCGAGACCGGCACCGCCAGCCTTACCAGCACCTACCAGGCGCCCGGCTCCATGGACATCGGCAACGCGCCGGTCACCAACTATGCCAACGAGAGCTACGGCACCATCAGCCTGCAGCAGGCCTTTGCCGTGTCCTCCAACGTCGTCTTTGGCCAGGTGGCAAACGAAGTTGGCGCAAACACGCTCGTGCAGTTTGCCAACGCCTTTGGCTACGGCCAAAAGCTCGGCCAGGACCTGACCTCCACAGCCTCCATCATGGCCGACCCGTCGCTCATGACCGAGTGGGAGACCGCCTGGGCCGGCGCCGGCCAGCCTGTCGGCATGGACCACACGCCCGGCCCGCAGACCACCGTCATGCAAAACGCCGTGATTGCCGCCGCCATCGCTAACAGTGGCGTGGTCATGGACCCGTACTTTGTAGCCCAGGTACTCGCCCCGGACGGAACTGTGGTCAAGACCACGCAGTCCCGCTCGCTGGGTCAGGCCGTCAGCTCCGCCACGGCCGACCAGGTCAAGCAGGCCATGCTCGCCGTCGTCCAGTCCGGTACCGGCACCGATGCCCAGGTCCCCGGCGTCAAGGTCGCCGGCAAGACCGGCTCGGCCGAGACCGGCGGCACCAACGTCAACTCGATGTTCGTTGGCTTTGCACCTTACGATTCACCCACGGTCGCCATCTCGGTGGCCTTGGAGGATTACGACAAACACGACGTCAAGGCGGCCAAGATTGCCGGCATCGTCCTGACCGCGGCGCTCGCCGCACAGGGAGCGTGATGCCCATGATCGAATCGGACACCCGAGGCGCGCCGCGGCCGAAGAGTTAGCGGCAACGCGCCACACGGCCCCAGCGGCCACATCGTAGGTACTACACACATCGTTGAGCGAATAGTTATGTTAGGAGCAGGAATGGAACAGAGGGTCCTCGGGGGAAGATACCTCCTCAAGGATAAGGTGGGGACAGGCGGCATGGCGACCGTCTACCGTGCACAGGACCAGGTCCTCGACCGCACGGTAGCCGTCAAGATCATGCTGCCGCAGTATGCTGGCGACGCAACCTTCGCCGCACGCTTTAAGCAGGAGGCCCAGGCAGCAGCCGGTCTCTCCTCCCCCTATATCGTGGGCGTCTACGATTGGGGCAAGGACGGCGACACCTATTACATCGTCATGGAGTACCTGCGCGGTACCGACCTTAAGAGCGGCATCAAGAGCCACGGCGCCCTCGACCCCAAGAAGGTCGCCCAGATCGGCTCGCAGATCAGCTCCGCGCTTTCGGTCGCTCACAAGCACGAGATCATCCACCGCGACATTAAGCCGCAGAACATCATGGTGCTGCCCGACGGCAACATCAAGGTGATGGACTTTGGCATCGCGCGCGCCAAGAACAGCCACCTCACGCAAGACAACAACGTGCTGGGAACCGCCCACTACGTCAGCCCCGAGCAGACCCGTGGTCAGGACCTCGGCCCCACCTCGGATATCTACTCGCTGGGCGTCGTGATGTATGAGTGCGCCACCGGCCGCGTTCCCTTTGACGGTGACGACGCTATCTCGGTCGCACTCAAGCAGGTCAACGAGCTGCCTATTCCGCCGAGCCAGATCAACTCCGGTGTCGACGCCGACCTTGAGCGCATCATCCTCAAGTGCATGGAGAAGGACCCGGCAAACCGCTTCCAGACCGCCGACGAGCTGCGTCAGGTGCTCAACAGCTACCTGTCGGGCCGTGCCGTCAACATCTCGGAGCCCACGCGCATCATCGGTGCCCCCGGTGAGCTGGGCGCCACCAAGACTCGCGAGCTTTCCGATCAGACGCGCGCCATGGTGCGTCCCGTCTCGGGCGTGAGCGGCCAGAATACCGCCCGTAGCTCGGTTTCGGGCTCCACCGGCTCCTACGAGGTCGAAAAGCCCAAATCCAACAAGAACAAGATCATCGCCGCCGTGGTGGCAGCCGTTGCCGTCATCGGTATCGTGTTGGCCTTTGCTACTGGGCTCTTTGGCGGCGAGCAGGTCCCCGTGCCCGACGTGCTGGGCAAGGACCAGCAGACTGCCGTCGAGCTGATCAAGGAAGCCGGCCTCGAGGTCGGCACCATCGACCAGAGCTATAACGACGATGTCGACGAGGGCAAGGTTGCCGAGCAGACCCCCAACGGCAACACCAAGAAGCCCAAAGGCACCAAGGTGAACCTGGTGATCTCCAAGGGCCCCAAGCCCTCCGAGAAGGTTGAGGTTCCCCAGCTTGTCGGTCTAACCAAGGACCAGGCAGAGGCGGCACTGGCAAGCGTTGGCCTAAAGGGCAACGCCACCGAGGAGGCCAACGAGGCCGACGAAGGCCAGGTCTTTGAGCAGGGCACCGACGCCGGTAAGGAAGTCGAGAAGGGTACGACCATCACGTATAAGGTCTCGAGCGGCCCGGATACCACGTCCGTCCCCGACCTGACCGACATGACCGAGGCCCAGGCGCGCAACGCCCTCGATATGGCAGGCTTTGGCGTCGACGTGAGCTACCAGGAGAACGACTCGGTTACCGAGGGCACCGTGATCAGCTGGAACCCCAGCGGCAAGCAGAAGCCCGGTGCCACGATTACCGTCGTCATTGCCAAGAAGTCCGGCAAGGCCTCCGTCCCGGGCAACCTGTACGGCAAGAGCATTTCAGCCGCCGTTACCGCGCTCAACAACGCCGGTTTCTACAACATCGCGTTCTGCGATCAGAACGGCAACCCCGTGAGTGGCAACGAAAACGCCACCGTTACGGGCGTCTCCCCCACCGGCAAGCAGTCCACTGACAGCACGATTACGCTGACGGTTTCGATTTCTGGCTCTGGTACTGATTCAGGCGACGATTCCGGTACGACCAACTAGTCATCAAGACGTTGCCCACAGCGGCTGCTGACGCAAATACATTCGCTCAATTGCGCCCGTTTGCTCCCCCTGCAAACGGGCGCTTTCTTCATCTGAAGTAGCGAAAACCACGGCATACCTTTAAACCAGAAGAGCCCGGCACCATAGCGGTACCGGGCTCGATATTCCTCTGGTGCCCCCGGGCGGATTCGAAAACTCCCCCCGCGGGGAAATTGGTGACGCGGGTGTCGACGGTCCGAATCCGGCCTTTAGACCAGAAGAGCCCGGCACCGTGGTGGTACCGGGCTCGGCAAATCTCTGGTGCCCCCGGGCGGATTCGAACCGTCGACACCCGCTTTAGGAGAGCGGTGCTCTATCCCCTGAGCTACGGAGGCATGTTGTACTAGTGTAGCAGATTTGCGCCACTACCATGCAGCGCATAGCCACTCTTCGAGATAGTCGCCTGGGACGTTCTTTAATGACTAGTCGCTTAAGAACGTCCCAGGCGACTAGTCGCCTTTATGGAAGAGGCTTTTGATGACGGAGGGGATGCTCTTGGCGCCCTTGGCCGTCACATCGATAAAGTCGGGCGAACGAACGAGCTTGTCCTCGTCAATGTACTTACGCACCGCGCGAAGCGTTTCCTTGTCATTGCGCGTCGAAAACGTAAAGTGGCCATTCTCTTTGGTAAAGATGGCAAAACGCGTAATCTTCTTGGTGCCGCGCAAAACCTCGGCGGCAATATAGTCGACCTCGTCCCACGGGATTTGGATATAATCCTCGGGATTACGCTCGTTATAGTACTCAAACGCCTTATTGCCCACCATCACGTTACCGTGACTGGTAAGCCCCATCAGGCAGGTTGCCGGCGTTGCCAGATCGACCGTGCTGTTCTGAGATTGCGCCATACGCGCCTCGCCCTCCAATAAAAACAATCGGACCGCATCCAGTGTACCCACCGGGTGCGGTCCGTTTCAATGGCTCAAAAGCCCTTGCCTAGCAACTCTCGGTCTTAAGCCGAAGCGTGCTTACATGAAGCCGCAGACGCGACCGATGATGCCGATGGCGAAGAGAGCCAGGATGATGACGATCGGGCTGACCTTCTTCTTGAGGAGCTTGCAGACCAGAAGGGTCAGGCACACGGCGGCAAGGCCAGGGATGAGCTGATCGAGGTTGGCCTGAAGCGTGGTGACCTTCACCGGGTCGAGTGCGGTGGCACCGACAGAGCTGTACATCGACAGCGCCTGCTTGATGCCCTCAGAACCGGCGGGCAGGTTGGCCCAGTCGATATAGGCGCCAGCAGACTGCGTGACCTTGGAGACGACCGGGGTGAAGGAGATGGACACCCAGCGCTCGACCAGGGCGCCGATGATGAACATACCCAGGATGGAAGCACCCTCGGTGACCTTGCCCATCAGACCGCCGGAGAGGTCCTTGGCGATGGAGGAGCCGACCTTGTAGCCAAACTCCTGCGTGTACCACAGGAAAGCGTAACGGATGATGTTCCACGCGAAGAAGAACAGCAGCGGACCGGCGATGCTGCCGGACAGGGCCAGGGAAGCGCCCAGTGCGCCCAGAATCGGGCGAAGGGTGAACCAGAAGGCGGGGTCGCCGACGCCGGCGAGCGGGCCCATCATACCGACCTTGACGCCCTGAATGGCGACGTCGTCAATCGGAGCACCGTTGGCGCGCTCCTCCTCGAGGGCGAGGGTAACGCCAATGACGGGGGCGGAAACATAGGGGTGGGTGTTATAGAACTCCAGGTGGCGCTTAAGAGCGGCAATCTGGTCATCCTTGCTGGTGTAGAGCTTCTTGATCGCAGGGATCATTGCGAAGCACCAGCCGCCGTTCTGCATACGCTCGTAGTTCCACGAGCCCTGAAGGAACTGATGACGGAAGCAAACCTTCTTACGGTCAGCCTTGGTGAGCTGAATCTTGTTCTCTGCCATATGTATCACTCCCCTCCTACTCGTAATCGTTCAGAATGTCGCCGAGCGGGTCACCGGAGCCACCGCCCATGCCGCCACCCTGCTTGGCCAGATCCTTAAGGCCAAGGTAGATGAGGGCAAGGGAGATGCCGATGAGGCCAAGGGCGATCAGCGTGAGCTGAGGGATGGCAGCAAGGACAAAGCCGAGGATGAAGAACGGCCAGGTCTCCTTGGTGGCCATCATGTTGATGACCATGGCGTAACCGACGGAAGCGACCATGCCGCCGCCGACAGCCATGCCGCCGGACAGCCAATCGGGCATAGCGTTAAGCGCGTTGGTAACAGCCTCGGCCGGGATGATGCACAGAAGTACTGCCGGGATGGCGATACGAACACCCTGCATGAGGATGCCGGCGTACTGCCAACGCTCGATGCCGGCGAAGTCGCCCTTCTCGGCGCAGGCGTCCATGCCGTGAACCATAGCGGTAGCCAGGGTACGGCAGATCATGGTCAGGAACAGACCAGCGACCGACAGCGGGACGGCGACGGCGATGGCGGCGGTAACGGCCTTGGCCGAATCGGTGGCGCCACCGTTGAGGGCGAGCACCATGATGATCGAAGAAGCGACCGAGGCCAGAGCGGCGTCAGGCGCGACGGCGGCGCCGACGTTAGCCCAGCCAAGGGCCATCATCTGGAGCGAACCGCCCAGGAGGATGCCCTCCTGAAGGTGACCGGTTACGAGACCGATAAGCGTGCATGCCACGAGCGGCTGATGGAACTGGAACTCATCCAGAATGCCTTCCATACCGGCAAGCAACGCGACAATCGCAACAAGCAGAATAGTGATTGCAGACATGTATCGGACCCTCCTTTACTATGCTTGAGCGGCCAGTTCGGCCTTTGCTTTCTTCAACATGGCGTCGAGATCCTCGGAGGAATCCGAAGGAACCTTGCGGACCTCGAACTTGACGCCCTTGGCCTTGAGAGCCTCGATGGTCTTGACATCGTCATCGCCCATAGCGACAGCGTTGGTGACGACGACCTTGCCCTTGGAGTGGGCCATGGAACCGATGTTGGCTTCCTTGATGTCGACGCCGGCCTCGATGGCCCTGAGCAGATCCTGCGGGTTCTCGAACAGCAGCATCGCCTTGGTGTCGCCAAAGCGCGTGTCCTTGACGACCTCGGCCATCTTCTTGATAGGCACGACGTTGGCGTGGACTCCCGGAGGGGCAGCCTGCTCGATCATGGTCTTGCGGAGCTCGTCGTGAGCAACGCCGTCGGAGACCACGATGATGCGGTTGGGGTTGATCTGCTTGGTCCACGTGGTGGCCACCTGACCATGCAGCAGACGCGTGTCGATACGGACGTGGGCGATCTTGATGTGCCCATCGCCGATGACCGTTCCCGGAGGAATGGCACCCGCAGGAGCAGCGGCGGCCGCAGCCGGCTTCTTCTCCTCGGGCTCCAGAGACTCGGGCTTGACGCGCACGCCGGCCTTAGCCTCAGTCACGAGATGTTTTGCGATCGCATGTGCAGTGTTCTTTGCGTCAAAGCGCTGCGAATATGCCTCGATGAGCATAGGCAGGTTGACACCGGTGACGATAGCCCAGGAATCATGGCCCTCGATGAGACCGCTGATCTGGTTGAAGGGCGTGCCGCCCCACAGATCAACGAGGAAGAGCACCTGCTCCTGGTCCTCGAAGGAAGCAACTGCTTCCTCGACCTTGGCTCGGAAGTCGTCGGGGCCCATGCTCGGCTCGAGCGAGACCACGGCTACAGACGGCTGATCGCCAAAGACCATCGAGCCCGTCTGCTTGATTCCAGCCGCCAAGTCACCATGGCTAGCAAGAACAATACTTACCATCACATAACCTCCTTTTTGTCTACGTAATTCCTACACGACAGTTATGGAGTATAGCTGCAAATACAGCAGAATTGTTTGAAAAACTGCAAAAGGTAGCATTATTTGTTTAAACCTTGATTCTCATTTTCATTGCAACAGCCTCAGGACTCAGCGCAACGCGTTGCGC
>DXLR01000004.1:0-30442 GCA_019414625.1 Collinsella sp. | reverse complement strand
CTACTCCACCGGCTCGTCTATCATGCCGCAGAAGAAGAACCCCGACTTTGCCGAGCTTATCCGCGGCAAGAGCGGTCGCGTGTACGGCAACCTGGTGCAGCTGCTGGTAACCATGAAGGGCTTGCCGCTTGCTTATAACAAGGACTTGCAGGAGGACAAGGAGGGCGCGCTCGATACCGCCCATACGCTCATGCAGTGCCTGTCCGTTATGGCCGGAATGATTTCGACTTGGACCGTCAACGAGGATGCCATGGCGCGCGAGTGCGGCGTGGGGCACCTTGCCGCCACCGATGTTGCCGATTACCTGGCCAAGCGTGGCCTGCCGTTCCGCGAGGCACATGCCGTGGTGGGCCATCTGGTCCTGATGTGCGAGAAGCGCGGCTGCAATCTTGAGGACCTGCCGTTTGAGGTGTTCCAGGAGGCAAGCCCGCTCTTTGAGCGCGACATTACCGAGGCGCTCGACATCCCGTCGATTGTCGCCGCGCGCACGACCGAGGGCGGCACCGCCCCTGCCGCCGTTGCCGTGCAGCTTGATCGCGCCGAGGCACAGCTCGTGGCTGACGAGGGTGTGTTTGGGTCACTGACTAAGGTCGTCGAGATGGGCCACGGGGTAAAGTAGGGATTTGGCTGAAGCCGTTTTGGCCATTTATTGATAAATCGTTTTCACTTTACGGGCGCCTGCTGATGTGGGCGCCCGTATTTTGTTGCTATGGGGGAGGGGCTTGTCGAGAACTTCTGTAGGACCTTTGGGCAGGTTGTGAAGGGGTTACGTTCGCGGGCGGCAACCGACCGCCTGCTCTGTTCGATGCGGTTGATGGGCGGTCGGATGGTACTCTAATCGGGCTTCGAAACAGAAGTGACACATATGGAGCGCTTTAATAAATTGCAACGTTTCAATAAACAGCTTTTTGTTTAACTGCAGCTAAAACTCTGTTACGATGCAGTCCAGGCGGGTGCCGGAATGGGACTTGGGCACGCGCGAACCTACTTGAAAGGCTACTTTTATGGCTATCGAGAAGACCTTCATCATGATTAAGCCCGACGCCGTGCGCGACCGCAAGATCGGCGAGATCGTTGCTCGCATTGAGCGCAGCGGCCTTGTCATCGAGCGCATGGAGATGACCACGCTCGAGCGCGCTACCGTCGAGGAGCACTACGCCCATCTGGCCGACAAGCCCTTCTTTGGCGGTCTCTGCGACTTTATGACGAGCGGTCCGGTCGTCAAGATGGTCGTTTCCGGTCTCTCCGCTGTTGCTAAGATGCGCACCCTCATGGGCGCTACCAACCCGCTTGAGGCTGCTCCTGGTACCATCCGCGGCGACTTTGCCGTCGATGTCAACGCCAACGTGATCCACGGCTCCGACTGCCTGGAGAATGCCGAGATCGAGATCAAGCGCTTCTTTGGCTAAACCAGCTTTGACTCCTTAAAGCTGTTAGCGTGTGGCTTGGGCGCCGCGGAACTCCATCCGCGGCGCCCTTTTATTCCAAAATCTATGCAGGGGCCCGCTCGGATATGTGTTCCGAGCGGGCCCCTGCTGTTAGCTTGTGGCACTGAATAGTTTAGGCTTCGTCGACGATCTTAAGGCCGCGCGTGCGATCGATCTCGTTGAGGAGGTTAACGCGACGCTCGTGACGACCACCCTCAAACTCGGCGTCGAGCCACTCGTCGACAATCATCTTGGCGAGCTCGGAGCCCACGACGCGGGCGCCAAAGGCGAGCACGTTGGTGTTGTTGTGCATGCGGGAGAGCTTGGCGCTGAAGGGCTCGGAGCATACGACGGCGCGAACACCTTCGACCTTGTTGGCGGCCAGGCTGATGCCGACGCCGGTACCGCAGATCAGGATACCCAGGTCGACGTCACCGTTGGCCACGGCCTTACCCACCTTGTAGCCGGCGATGGGGTAATCGAAGCTCTCGGAGGTGTCGGTGCCAAAGTTCACGACCTCGCAGCCGCGCTCCTTCAGGTGCTCGGAGATGATGTTCTTGAGCTCGACGGCGGCGTGGTCGTTACCGATACCAATCTTCATGAGTGGTTCCTCTCTGGTCCGTGCGGCGGAATTGCTAAAGGTTTTACCGCGTTCGACTGCATGATAGCGCGACTTTTGTGGAAACGCTCGGGCGTTTTTTGGTCAAACGCTTTAGCATGCAACAAGACTAGCTTTTCATGTATTAATGCCGTCAGTTTGCGCTTGAACGCCGTCCGCCGGAACTTGGGTTGCGGTTTTTGATGCATTGTTATCAAATAAAAGAGCTAATTATTTTCGAGAGCCCTGTCCGTTATACAAGTAGGAGATACCTATGCCTGCCGATTCTCTTCGCGATGCCGCGTTTTGCGATGTTTTGAACCGCGAGCTTGTCTGTGCACTCGGCTGCACCGAGCCCATTGCCGTTGCCTATGCAGCGGCGTTGGCGAGCCAGACGCTTGGTTGCGAACCCGATCATATGGATGTTGCCTGCTCGGGCAACATCATCAAGAACGTCAAGAGCGTGACCGTGCCCAACTCGGGTGGTATGCACGGTATTGAGGCCGCGGCCGTGCTGGGTGCCGTGGGCGGCGACGCCAAGAGCGCGCTCGAGGTGCTCGAGAGCGTTAACGATGAAGACCGTGCACGCGTGGTCGAGCTCCTCGCCGACGCCGACTACTGCGATGTGTCGCTTGTCGAGGGCGTGCCCAACCTCTACATCAAGGTGACTGCGACGGCCGGGGGCCATACCGCGGTCGTCGAGATTACCGATCACCACACCAATGTCACGTGCCATACGCTCGACGGTATTCCGGTGTGCGGCAAGTCGGCGGGGGAGTGTGCCGCCTGCGCCGAGCGCGTGGTGGCCGAGCGTGCGGCGGATAAGGCCGACACGCCCATGTCGATTGAGTCCATCATTGACTTTATCGAGGACGGCGACATTGAGGACGCCCGCGCTGCCGTTGAGCGTCAGATTGAGCTGAATGGCGCGATCAGTGCCGAGGGCCTTGCGCACGCTTGGGGCGCCGAGGTGGGTCGTACGCTGCTGGGTGCTCGTGCCGATGACGTCGCCTGCCGTGCCCGTGCCCGTGCGGCCGCCGGGTCCGACGCCCGCATGAACGGCTGCGCGCTGCCGGTCGCCATTGTGTGCGGCTCGGGCAATCAGGGCATTACCTGCGCATTGCCCGTCATGGAGTATGCCGAGTACCTGCGTTGCGACCACGAGCGCCTGGTGCGCGCCGTGATGCTGTCCGATCTGATCGCCGTGCATATCAAGAGCTATATTGGTGCGCTCTCGGCGTTTTGCGGTGCTATTTGCGCCGCATGCGGTGCCGGTGCCGCGATTACCTGGCTGTGTGGTGGCACGCGCGAGCAGATTGGCGCGACGGTCTCGAACACGCTCGGCAACGTTGGCGGCATCGTGTGCGATGGCGCCAAGGCAAGCTGCGCCGCCAAGATTTCCGCTGCCGTTGATGCGGCGATTCTGGGCCATGATATGGCCATGCAAGGTCGCGGCTTCCGCGCCGGCGAGGGCCTGATCCAGGATACCGTCGAGCAGACAATCGCCAGCATGGGCTACGTGGGCCGTGTGGGCATGAAGGACACCGACGTCGAGATCCTCAACATTATGATCGGCAAAACACGGGTTTGCTAGCTACGCAGTTTTACCAAACCGCGTAGCTAGCCGACGCTGCAAACGTCCCTAAGCGGCAATCTGCCTTTCAATCGTCGGGCATGGCCAGAAGGCCTATGCCCTCCTCTTTCAAGGCACATTGCTCGCTTAGGGGCGTTTTCGCTGACTTATGCTCAACCTGCGGCGTTATTTTCTTTTAGGCTTGGGGCCTTACGACAGTTCGTCGGCTACTTGGTGTTCGTAGAAGGCTTCGACTACGGCGCTGAAGTCGCGGGCGAAGCCTTCCATGGTTCCGTGCCAGGTGGCTCGGCCGGGTTTTCCCTGGCCAACATAGGCGGTTTGGATGCCGCAGGCGGGGCTGGGGAAGTCGCGCTTGGGGTCGTTGCCCACCATGAGGACCTCATGAGGCTCGAGTCCCATCACCTGAAGCTGCTCGAGATAGTAGGTGGCATCGGGCTTGCAGCGGGTGGTGTTTCCCATGTGCGTGACGAGCTCAAAGGGGGCGTCGGCCAGGTCGCCCCAGCCCATGCGGCATTCGATGGCCCCCTGGGGAAAACTGGGGTTGGTGAAGAGCGCGCAGCGCAGTCCTGCATCCTGTACGGCCTGGAGCGCGGCGTGTGCGCCCGGCATGGCTTTCGCATTGATCATGTCATCGTTCTTGTACGGCAGGACTTCGCGATCGTAGTAGGTAAACGCCTCGTAGATGAGTGGGTCCGAGAGGCAAATGCCGCACCGGCGCTCAACCTCTTCCTGGTAAAACTCAAGATTGGTGCGATTGTCCGTACTGTTGCGACGATTGGCGTTGAGGTCGACCAGGATGGTGCCGAGGCGTGCCATCGTGCCCCCGCGGCTGCGACGTCCGATATCCGCGAGCATCGATGAGACATCCTTAAAATAGCGAAGGATGAACGCATTGAGGTTAATGCTAAGAAGCGTCTCGTCCATATCGAAAACGACTGCTTTGAGCACGCGGGCACCTTTCTCGAAAAATCGTTCCAGAATCGTATGTCTGGGATACTTTACCCCAAAGCAGTATGCTTCACTGCTTATCGTTAACTTGTGGAGACAGTCGTTCACAAGATTGCGAAAAAGTCTCCATACGAGTAAAAAATCGCAGTTCACGCTTGAAATCGAAGTGATTTCCCCGTAATCTATACGGACGTGATTGCATAAGCGTCACATCAGTATCTGTCGGCTCCCGAGTGTTCCTAAACGTTGTGTGCTTGTCGCACCCTTCTGTAGGTCCTAGCAATCGGGGCCCCGTAGTTCGAAAGGGGTCCACCTTTGAGTGAGATTCAGAACTCGTCCATTTTCTCTCTTGACGATGTCAACGAGGAGGAGATGAACAACCTCATCGACGGTACGATTACCGACTTTGATGAGGGCGATCTCGTTAACGGCACTGTCGTTAAGATCGAGCATGACGAGGTGCTCGTTGACATCGGATTTAAGTCCGAGGGCGTTATCCCGGTCCGCGAGCTGTCCATCCGCAAGGACGCTAACCCTGCAGACATCGTTGCACTCGGTGATCCCATCGAGGCCCTCGTTCTCCAGAAGGAGGACAAGGACGGTCGTCTGGTCCTGTCCAAGAAGCGTGCCGAGTACGAGCGTGCTTGGAACCGCATCGAGGAGAAGTTCAACTCCGGCGAGAACGTCGAGGGCGAGGTTATCGAGGTTGTCAAGGGCGGCCTGATCCTCGACATCGGCCTGCGTGGCTTCCTGCCCGCTTCCCTCGTCGACCTCCGTCGCGTCAAGGACCTCACCTCCTACATGGGCACCCGCATCGAGGCCCGCGTCATCGAGATGGACCGCAACCGCAACAACGTCGTCCTCTCCCGTCGCGTCGTGCTCGAGGAGTCCCGTAAGGCCGAGCGCTCCGAGATCCTGTCCAAGCTCAAGTCTGGCATGCGTCTCCAGGGCACCGTTTCCTCCATCGTCGACTTCGGCGCCTTCGTCGACCTCGGCGGCATCGACGGCCTCATCCACATCTCCGAGCTCTCCTGGAACCACGTCAACCATCCTTCCGAGGTTGTCAAGGTCGGCCAGGAGGTCGAGGTCGAGGTTCTCGACGTCGATCTCAACCGCGAGCGTATCTCCCTGGGTCTCAAGCAGACCACCGAGGATCCGTGGCGCGCACTGGTCAAGAAGTACCCCGTCGGCGCTATCGTCGAGGGCACGGTGACCAAGCTTGTCCCGTTCGGCGCTTTCGTCGACCTGGGCGAGGGCATCGAGGGTCTGGTGCACATCTCCGAGATGGCCAACAAGCACGTCGATCAGCCTTCTCAGGTCACCCACGTGGGCGACAAGGTTCAGGTCAAGGTCATGGAGATCGACCTCGACCGTCGTCGTATCTCCCTGTCCATGAAGTCCGCTGCTGAGACTCTGGGCGTCGAGATTGAGGTTACCCCGCTGCCTTCCGAGAAGAAGGACGAGGAGACCGACGCCGAGTAAATCGGTTTGACGATCATTTGTTTTAAGGGATCCGTCCGCAATGGACGGGTCCCTTTTTGCATTTAGTGCCGAGATGCACGATGCTGCCCGGGCAGTTCGTTTGCTATTGGGTTGTCGGTGCATGAAAAATTGCCGACATCCCGCCTCGGGGAGGAGGCGGGAACGCACCGAGTAGACGGAGGGGTGCGGAGCGCGGTCGCGTCTCGACTGACGACGTTGCCCATCGACGGAACTATTGTAGCGCATGGGTGGTTCTTGGTTTATCGTGCACGCGCTTGGGTTGTGCCATTGCGTGTGCTGGCGGTGTGCTACACTCTTTCACTGCTGAGTGGGCCAGACGGTCGCGCGATGTGCTGCTTGCGGCACGCGTGAGGAAAGTCCGGGCTCCAGAGGGCGGGATGCCGGCTAACGGCCGGGCGGAGTGATCCGACGGAAAGCGCCGCAGAAAAGAAGACTCCCACCTGCGCCGCAAGGCGTAAAGGGAAAAGCTGAAACGGTGGTGTAAGAGACCACCAGCGTCGTGGCAACACGGCGGCTTGGCAAGCCCCATCCGGAGCAAGCGCGAATAGGAACGCTATGGGCCGGCCCGGTCCGCGTTCGGGTAGCGTGCGTGGAGCTGCACGGTAACGTGCAGACAAGATAAATGACCGTTCACGACAGAACCCGGCTTATCGGCCCACTCAGCTTTTTTGTTGACGCTGCGAACCCGTCAGCGCGGCAATCTGCCTTTCAAGCCTTCGGGCATGACCATAAGGTCAATGCCCTCGGCTTTCAAGGCACCTTGCTCGCGCTGACGGGTTCTCGCTTTCGTTGACGGAATCATCGGCGTTGTCATTCTTTTTACTAGGGTTATCGTATTATTGAGGCTGTTTGTTGCTTTGCTTGTTGTTGAGGGGCTTTGTTGGACAGCTTTTTTACTCTGCAATCGAATATTGAGGCTTCGGGCGAGTTTGTGGACCGCAAGAGCCGGTTTATTGCCCAGTTGATCCATATTGAGTCCGAGGACGAGGCGAATGCCTTTATCGAGATGGTTCGCAAGCGTCATTATGACGCTCGGCATAATGTGCCCGCGTGGATTTTGGTCGATGGACGCGAGCGCCAGAGCGATGATGGCGAGCCAAGCCGCACGAGCGGAATGCCGACGCTCGAGGTGCTGCGCGGTGCGGGACTTAAAAACGTATGCTGCGTTGTGACGCGCTATTTTGGTGGCACGCTGTTAGGGCCCGGTGGCTTGGTGCACGCCTATACCGCGGCGACGCAGGCGGCGGTGGCAGCTGCTCGGGAGGCCGGTCAGATCGTTGAGATGACAAGCGTCGTGCCCGTTGACGTGCATGTGGCCTATCCGCAGTATGAGCAGGTGCTTCGCTTGGCGCAGGATTCAGGCGCCAAGGTTTCGGATACCGATTACGCGGATGCCGTGACGATTCATTTGGTATTTAAGGCGGGGGAGCAGGAGCCATTTTGCGCCAAGATGCGCGAGCTTATGGCGGGACGCGAGGAGATTGAGGTCGGCGCCTCCGAATTTGCCGAGTTCTAACGGCGACGGCCGGTGTGCTTTTGGATGGATCCCAAGCGCGCCGGCCGTCGTTTTATGTTGCCGCCGTTTACTCGGCGAGCTGCTTTAGCATATCGCATGCGATTTCGACGGCATCGTCGATGCAGCCGGGACAGCTGCGGAGCGGACCCTTGTCCGATCCGACGCCCTTGAGCGTGCCGCAGACGGTCGTCGTGTTCTTCTCGCCAAAACGCTTGGCGATCTCGCGCGACAGCTTGTAGGTCTGGCCCTTGGTCTTGGGGTTTTCCATGCCGTCGCTCATTACAAAGCCCATGATGGCCACGGCGCCCGAGATAGCGCCGCAGGTTTCGGTCATGCCGCCCATGCCGGCGCCAAAGCCCTCGGTGAGGGTAAAGGCGACTTGGGGGTCAAGCCCGACGGCGGGCGCGAGCGTGCAGGCGACGGCCTGCGCGCAATTAAAGCCACTGGCGTGGTACTCGGCAGCCTGAGCCTGACAGGCGGTGATGTCGAGCTGGGCTGTATCGATTTGCTTCATCGTTGTCTCCTTGGTCACGGGGTACCCGCCTATGGTACCCGTGACGGGGCATGTAATCATCGAGAGCTTCATGTATGCCTCATTTATATCCATCGAATAAATGCCTAAGGCTGAGACGAATGCCCCTGATTTATTTGTCTCATAACCTATCGGCGGGATGGGTTGAGAGGGGTGCGGGGTAGCGGTATCGTGAACCGAATAAAATCAAAACCCAAGTAAGGGAGTTGGATATGAGCGAGCAGACCATCGGTACCACGTGTGTTCAGGGCGGTTATCGCCCGGGCGATGCAGAGCCGCGTCAGGTGCCTATCTACCAGTCAACCACGTGGAAGTACGACACGTCCGAGCACATGGGCAAGCTGTTTGACCTGGAGGAGTCGGGCTACTTCTACAGCCGTCTGCAGAATCCCACGTGTGATCTGGTTGCCGCCAAGATCTGCGAGATGGAGGGCGGCACTGCTGCGATGCTCACGAGCTCGGGCATGGCTGCGAACTTCCTCGCGATCTTTAACGTGGCCGGTGCCGGCGATCACGTGGTCGCGAGCTCTGCCATCTACGGCGGTACCTACAACCTGCTTGCCCATACCATGGGCCGTATGGGCGTTACCTGCACGTTCGTTGCTCCCGACTGCACCGATGAGGAGCTGGAAGCAGCCTTCCGGCCCAACACCAAGCTCGTCTTTGGCGAGACCATCGCCAACCCCGCCCTCGCCGTGCTCGATATTGAGCGCTTTGCCAAGGCCGCGCATGACCACGGCGTGCCGCTGATGGTCGACAACACCTTCCCGACGCCCGTGATGTGCCGTCCCTTTGAGTGGGGCGCCGACATCGTTACGCACTCCACCACCAAGTATATGGATGGCCACGCTGCCTACCTGGGCGGCGTGATCGTCGACCACGGCCAGTTTGACTGGATGGCTCATGCGGACAAGTTCCCGGGCCTCACCACGCCCGACGAGAGCTACCACGGCGTGACCTATGCCGAGAAGTTCGGTCGCGAGGGCGCCTTCATTACCAAGGCCACCGCTCAGCTCATGCGCGATCTTGGCCCCATGCAGAACCCGCAGGCGGCGTTTTTCCTGAACAGCTCGCTCGAGAGCCTGCATGTGCGCATGCCGCGTCATTGCGAGAACGGCCCGGCCGTTGCCAAGTTCCTGCAGAGCCATCCCAAGGTACGCTTTGTGAGCTATCCGGGCCTGGAGGGCGACAAGTACTATGACCTGGCTCAGAAGTACATGCCCAACGGTACCTGCGGCGTCGTGAGCTTTGGCTTTAACGGCGGTCGCGCGGCAGCTGAGACCTTTATGAAGAGCCTCAAGCTCGCCCAGATCGCCACGCATGTGGCCGACGCCCGCACTTGCTGCCTGCATCCCGCTAACGCCACGCATCGCCAGATGAACGATGAGGAGCTCATCGCCTGTGGCATCTCCGCCGACATGGTGCGCCTGTCGTGCGGCCTCGAGGATACGGCCGATTTGATTGCCGACCTTGAGCAGGCTCTCGAGCAGTGCTAGGCTAGCGTTCGCATAAGTCGCCGATGCCGACAGAGGGCTTCGGCGACCTTTACGTTCCGATTCCGTAGGCGGGACCCCAATCGCGGCTGTTTGCAGGCGATTGGGGCCCCGTTTTTGTGTTGCGCCACTCGAAAGGATGGATATGGAGAAAACCGCAGAGCAGCTGCGCCGCGAGCACATTGCCCTAGAGGGCGACACCCATGGCAAGAACAAATGGGCGATTCTGTTTACCGTGCTCATCATGACGTTTATGGCGTGTCTGGATTCGACCGTCGTGACCGTGGCACTGCCCGTGATGCAAAAGGAGCTGGGCGTGGGCCTCGACCGCATCCAGCTGGTGAGCTCGGTGTATCTGCTTGCGACATGCGTGGCTATGCTGCCGTTTGGCCGTCTGGGCGACGTGCGCGGCAAGGTGGGCGTATTCCAACTGGGCGTCATCGTCTTTACGGTCGGCTCGCTGCTGTGCGGCCTTTCGGCCTCGCTCGAGGTTCTTATCCTGGCACGTATTGTTCAGGGAGTCGGTTGCGCGGCGGCCATGGCTAACAACATGGGTATCATCACCGAGTCGTTTCCGGCGCGCGAGCGCGGTCGTGCCATGGGTCTCCTCGCGACTTTCGTGGCCCTCGGCATGATGTGTGGTCCCGTGCTCGGCGGCATGCTGGTGGCAAGCTTTCCCTGGGAGAGCATCTTCCTCATCAACCTGCCCATTGGCGTCATCTCGTTTATCGTGGGGCTTTACACACTGCCGCATGTTAAGCCGGAGGCCGGTGAGCGCCCCATGTCGCTGGCGGAGGCCGCGCGTCGCTGCTTTGCGAGTTCGGCTTTTACGATTAACTTGGCATGCATGCTTATTGTGTTTATCGGCATCGGTGCATCTGAGTTTGTGCTGCCGTTCTATTTCCAGGATGCCCATGGCTTTAGCTCCGATATTTCCGGACTGCTCTTTTTGGCGCTGCCGATGGTGAATGCCTTTATCGGGCCGCTTTCGGGTACGGTTTCGGACCGTGTTGGCTGCGAGGGTCCCACGGCGGTCGGCCTGGGTGTGTACGTGTGCGGTCTCTTTGCGGTAAGTACGCTCGACGAGCACTCTTCCATCCCCGTGATCGTGTGCTGCGTCGCGTTTATGTCGTGCGGCACGTCGATTTTCCAGAGCCCCAATAACTCCCTGTACATGGGCTCGGCTCCGCGCGAAGCGCTCGGTTTTGCTGGCAGCTTGGGCAGTTTGGCGCGCTACGCCGGCATGGCACTCGGTATTACGGTGGCGTCAAATATCCTGTATGGGCAGATGAGCGTGGCGATGGGCGAGGCCGTGACCAGTTTCGTTGCAGGCCGTCCGGATGTGTTCTTATTCGGCTTTCGCTCGGTGTTCTACGTGCTCATGGCTGTGGCCGCTGTGGGCTTTGCGCTCGCCATGGTGCGTTTGGTGAAGATGCGCGCCCGCCATTAGCGTGTTGGGAGGCCGTCTGCCACGATTCGCGCCGTCCCAAAAAGACTGGTTTGTGGTGCGATGTGGCTTGTGGGACGGGCGGGGGTCGGTCCGTGGTAGACTATCGAACAACGTTTATTAATCGCGCGGTATCGTTGCCGCGAGAAGGGGTTGCGCCATGCAGGAGCTTGAGGATCGTATTCGCCATGACGGCATCGTAAAGGCCGGTAACGTCCTTAAGGTTGATGCCTTCCTCAACCACCAGTGCGACGTTGAGCTGTTCGATCACATGGGCGCTGAGTGGGCCCGTCTGTTCGAGGGCGTCGAGATCAACAAGATCCTGACGATCGAGGCTTCGGGCATTGGCATGGCCTGCATTGCAGCTCAGCATTTTGGCGGCGTGCCGGTGGTCTTTGCCAAGAAGGCCCAGTCCATTAACCTCGACGGCGAGCAGTATGCCACGACCATCTACTCCTTTACCAAGCAGAAGGAGTACCCGGTCATCGTGGGCAAGCGCTTCCTGTCCGAGGGCGATAAGGTCCTGATCATCGATGACTTCCTGGCCAACGGCTGCGCGCTTGAGGGTCTTATCAAGATCTGTGAGGCTGCGGGTGCCGAGGTGTCCGGTATTGGCATTGCGGTGGAGAAGGGCTTCCAGGGCGGCGGTGATAAGCTCCGCGAGCGCGGCTTCCGCGTTGAGAGCCTGGCCCGTATCGCCGATATGGACTGCGAGACCGGCGAGATCACCTTCGCCTAAGCGCGCAACACAAGCGATTGGTATGCGATGTGACAAAGGGACCGTCCCTTTGTCACATTTTTTGTATGAGGGGAGGTGTTGATATGGATGAGAACAAGATGGGATGGCGCGAATATGCGCGCTATGCCGAGATGTCGGTCGAGGAGTTGGCGCGCGATTGTGAGGTGCAGGTGTTTCGCGCGACGGGTCCGGGCGGACAAGGCGTCAACACGACGGACTCGGCGGTGCGCATGAAGCACGTGCCCACAGGGATTACCGTGACGGCGCGCGAGAGCCGCAGCCAGTTCCAAAATCGCGCGAGCTGCCTGCGCAAGCTGCACGCCGAGCTCGAGCGACGCGGACGTCCACCGCGTCGACGTGTAAAGACCAAGGTGCCCCAGCGCTCTCGTCAGCGCAGACTCAATGACAAGCACTTCAATGCCATTAAAAAGGCCAACCGACGCAAGCCGGGCAGCGACGAGTAGTCGTTTGTTCCACTGGCCTTGCTAGCGGGTAGGGTGCCAAACTTGGAGGGCGCCGGCGAGGACATCAACCTCGATGCGCGAGGCGACAACGGGCTCGCCGTCGGCCTGGATGGGGTAGTCGGGCTCCTCAAAGGTGAGCTCGGCATGGCGGCAGCGGCGCATGCGAACCGGCGGCAACTTGGTGTGGTGGCCGTCCTTGGCCGAAAGGAACATAGGCAGGGCTACCGCGCGAGGGACGGGGCCGCAGGCGTAGCAGACGTCGAGTATGCCGTCGCAGGGGTCGGCATCGGGGCAGATGCGATAGCCCGAGCCATACGTGGGGCCCAGCTGTATCGCCATGATAATCGCCCTCACGCGCTCGGCGGGCGTGCCGTCAAAGCTGACTGTCATGGGGTAGTTGCGATAGCGCAGGCCAAACTGCTCAAGTCCCGAGAGGGTGTAGAGCGGAGCACCCGTCAAGCCGGTCTTTTTGCGCAACTCGGTGGTGCCCAGACCAATAGCGGCATCGATGCCGACCGAAAGCGTCTGGTCGTAGTACTCAACGGTAGCCTCGCCGCTGCCGCTCGCAGGGCTCCACGAGCGAATGCGCCCGATGTCCTGACGCTGCAGCTCGCAGGTGAGCAGCGCGCCAAAATCCTTGCCGGAGAAATCGTCGATGCCGAGCGTCTGGGCAAAATCGTTTCCGGAGCCCACGGGCAGGACGGCAAGAGCGGGGCGGGCGTCCTCCTTTTGCGTCATAAGCCCGTTGACGACCTC
The DNA here is from genome assembly GCA_019414625.1 of Collinsella sp. Classification (GTDB taxonomy): domain Bacteria; phylum Actinomycetota; class Coriobacteriia; order Coriobacteriales; family Coriobacteriaceae; genus Collinsella. The sequence goes on along the minus strand of DXLR01000004.1, from coordinate 17,425 downwards.
GTGAATCACGCCGTCGCCGCCAAGGGCGATAACGGTGCGATAGCCCTGAGCCTGCGCGGCCAGCTCCTTGGCGTGTCCTATACGCTCGGTCAGCACCAGGTCAAACTGGGATGCGCGTGCAGTCATGTCCAAAAAGCGTTGCAGGCGCTCGGCAACTTCGCGCGCCGCGCCCGACTGGGCGGCTGGGTTGGCGATGATGAGCGTGCGACCAAAATCAGTTGCGTGCATGGGGCGACTCCCGGCGTGTGACATGACAGTGCGGTCGCGCTCAGGTCGAATTGCCCCCGATTGTGGCTGCACGGCGATTATTACATCTACTCTATCAGGTCGTTGTGGCGCTCGATAGCATCCGCTACCGTACCGCCCTCATCCACAATAAGCGAACGGCGCTTGGGCGAGATAATGCGCTGGGCGGGGTACACGCCGCGGTGTCCGCCGGTTAGGTAGCTGATAAAGGCCACGATGACAAAGAACCCGGCGGCCGTGCCGTGGAACAGGTCGATGGCCATCATGCAGGTGGTGATGGGCACGTTGAGGCCGGCGCAGAATACGCCGAGCATGCCGAGAGCCGCCAGAAAACTGGGGTCAAGCCCGGTAAGGCAACCGATCCAGCCACCGAGTGCCGCACCGATGCCAAACAGGGGCGTGACCTCGCCGCCTTGGAAGCCCGCGCCCAGGGTAAGCGCTGTGACGACCAACTTGATGGCTGCGTCCGCCAGGGTGGTGTTGCCTGCAAATCCGGCGCCGGAAAGCCACGTGGAAAGGCCGGCGTAGTCCCAGGCGTCAAGGAGGGCATAGGCGGCCAAAACCACGAGTGCGCCTATGAGTGCGCGGACGAGGTAATTGGTGATAAAGCGATCGTACAGGCTTTTGACGGTTCGAACCGACCAGGCAAAGAGGCGTGCCGTCAGGCCGAAGAAAATGGCGCTGATAACAACGATAACGACCGTTTTGGGCGTCATGGCGGGAACGTTGGCGATGACATTCGCCTCGTACTCGGTTCCCAAGGCAAGCGACGTAAAGTAGCCGGTAAACGAGGCGACGAGGCAGTAGATGCCCGCGGTGTAGTCGATCTTGCCGATAAAGCACATCTCCATGCCAAAGAAAGCTCCGGCAAGGGGCGAACCGAATACGGCGCCAAAGGCCGACGAGATGCCGGCGAGCATGAGGTCGTGGTGGTCGTGCTTTTTGAGGTGGGCGAGGTTCGAGATGTTGCTGGCGATGGTACCGCCAATCTGCACCGCGGCTCCCTCGCGACCGGCCGATCCGCCCGTTAGGTGCGTGAGCGTGGAGCAGACGAAGGTGAGGACGGCCATGCGCATGTGGATGAGGCGTGTGCCCAGAGCGGAGTCGATGACCAGGTTGTTGCCTCGTTTGGCGGCAAGGCCGTGGTTTTTGTACACCCACGCGGTGGCAACGCCCACAACGGGAAGCAAGACGTAGACCCACGCGTGGTGCTCGCGATAGTCGGTCGCGATATTCAGCGAGGCCAAAAACGCCCAAGCGGCAACGCCCATGGCGAGCGAGACGATGACGACGAGTGCGAGCAACTTGGCGCTCGCGAGTAGGTTGCGGGCGTTGCGGCGCGTGTCGGCGGCCAAGAGATGCTCGGAGCGGGTGAGCTGATGCCTGCCGGCCATGATGACGTCGTTCAGGGAGAAAAAGCCGCCGTCGTCGAGCGACTGAGAATGATCCTGCGCTTCGTTTGCGCTTTCGGGTTTGTCGGTAAAAGTCATACGTTCCTCTTTTGGGTTGCAACACGAGCATTATAAAACGCGGTAAACGCGACGAGCCGGTGGGTTGGTTTTGGTTCTGTTTCGCGGCTTGCGGCCGACAGATGTATTTGCGGGTACAGGCCAAGTCACGGTCGCGCGTCGAGGGATTATACTGAGAGAAACATAAAGAATCGGCGCTTTTGTTGCGCGCCGCAGCATGCTAGAGGTGTATATGGCAGAGAAACTCATTCCGTTGGAGGACGCGCAGGCGATCGTCTTGTCGCACGTGAATCGCACCGAAGTCGTCGAGATTCCCGTGTGGCAGGCCGCCGGTCTTCCCTTGGCAGAGGGTGCGGTGGCCGATATCGACATCTCGCCGTTTGCCAACAGCGCTATGGACGGATATGCCGTGCGCTCGGCGGACTTGGCGCAGGCATCTGGCGAGGCGCCGGTGACGCTCGACGTTATCGGACACGAGGCTGCGGGCCATGTGTTTGAGGGCACAATCGGCGCGGGCGAGACGGTCCGCATCATGACGGGCGCGCCGGTACCCGAAGGTGCCGATGCCGTGGTGAAGTATGAGATCGTCGATGTGCTCGTCGGTGACGGCAACGAGGGTTCGCGTGTGAGGTTCTCGGCGCCTGCCAAGGTAGGGGAGAACGTTCGCTCTGCCGCCGAGGAGGCCCATGCCGGCGATGTTGTGATGCACGCCGGCGAGGTCGTGGCTCCGGCGGGCGCCGGCTTGTTGGCGAGCGCCGGGTATGCGAGCGTGAAGGTGCATGCCGCGCCGCGTGTGGGCATTATCTCGCTGGGCACGGAGCTGGTCGCGCCGGGTGAGCTGCCGGCGCGCGGGCAGATTCGCGACTCCAACTCGTCGGCGTTGATGGCCGAAGCGCTCGATGCAGGAGCCGAGCCCGTGTTCTACGGCATTGCGCCCGATGATGAGCAGGCGATTGCCGAGCTGGTGCATCGCGCCGTGCTGGAGTGCGATTTTGTCATTACGAGCGGTGGCGCCTCGGCAGGCGACTACGACTACGTGACGGCGCTCGTCCGGCGCGAGGGCGAGGTGCTGTTCGATCGCATCTCGATGCGTCCGGGCAAGGCCATCACGTTTGGCTTGCTTGGGGGTAAGCCCTACCTGGGACTTTCAGGCAATCCGGCCGCGGCGTATGTAGGCTTTGAGATGCTTGCGCGTCCGGCGATCCGCAAGATGCGCGGCTTTGCCGAGGGTGCGCGTCCCGTGCAGCAGGCGACGCTCACGCACGGCGTGAAAAAGCGACAGCATCGCCGCTTCTTCGATCGCGCCACGGTTTTGCGCGACCCCGAGACCGGTGAGCTGTTGGTGACCGAGGCCAAGACGCAGAATTCGGCGCTGCTCGGCACGATGCAGCGGGCTAACTGCCTGTTGCGTGTTGACGAAGGACCGTGCGACCTCAAGGTGGGCGATGTCGTGGACGTTGTTCGCGTCGACCTGCCCGAGGGCGCCGTGTTGTAGGAGGAATGCTATGGAGTTGAAGATTTCGATCGTGACGTGCTCGGATACGCGCGACCTTGCCCAGGACGAGGCGGGTGCCGCACTCGAGGAACTTATCGAGGCGCAGGGCTGGATGGTCGCCTCGCATGTGGTCGTGCGCGACGACGTCAGCGAGATCGGTGATGCCATTGTGGAAGCCGCCGATGAGTGCCACGCCAATGTCGTGCTCACCTGCGGCGGCACGGGGCTTTCGATGCACGATGTGACGCCCGAGGCGACGCGTGCCGTCTGCGAGCGCGATGTGCCGGGCATTGCAGAGGCAATCCGTGCGTACTCCATGACCAAGACGCGCCGCGCTATGCTCTCGCGCGCTATTTGCATGCAACGAGGTCATACACTTGTCGTAAACTTTCCCGGTTCTACGAAGGCCGCCCGCGAAAGCTGGGAGGCCATAGCGGACCAGCTGGAGCATGCGGCTCAGATGACAGCGGGCGGCGGACATACCAACTAAGCGGTTTACCTGCGGCGGAGCGACCTGAACGGCTGCTCCGCCTTTTATTTGCGTCCAAGGGGACGGCATTCTGTAGGCATGCTTGAAACTATATTCTCAGACGAGAATAATTTCTCATAATCATTATTCGCATCGAAGTATAATCTAATTACAGAATAAAGCCCGCGGTGGGGTACCCGGGCACAAGGTACGAAAGGGTTGAACATGTTCGATATGGTTTCTCGCCGCGGATTCGTCTCACTCTCCGCTGTCGCCGCTGCCGGCCTTGGCCTTGCCGGCTGCTCCGGAAACAAGGAGCCTGAGTCGACCGGTTCCGATGCCGGCTCCGCCAAGATTTCGTCCAAGAAGGCTGTCGAGCTGCAGGTCTTTGCTGCCAACTCGCTCGAGAAGGCTCTGCCCGAGGTTCAGGAGCTCTACACCGACCAGACTGGCACCGCCTTTTCCGACACGCAGTTTAAGGCTTCTGGCGACCTCGTTGAGCAGATGCGTGCCGGCGCCACGGTCGACGTGCTCATCACCGCCTCCAAGGGCACCATGGACGACGCCGAGGCCGCCGAGCTCGTCGATGCCGGCACACGTGAGGATATGTTCGTCAACGACCTTGTGATCATTCGTGCTGAGGGTTCCGACACCAAGATCGAGGCCATCGCCGACGTCGCGAATCTGGACGGCAAGATCGCCATCGGCGACGCCAAGACCGTCCCCGCCGGCAAGTACGCCAACCAGGCCTTAGCTTCTGTGGGTCTCTACACCGGCACCGAGGGCGACGACGGCGAGTATGCTCCCGAGATCACCGACAAGGTCGCACTGGCCGACAAAGTTGGTACCGCTGCGTCTTACGTCTCTACGGGCGACTGCGTGGCCGGTTTTGTCTACAGCTCCGATATCTTCCGCTATGACGGCATCGAGGAGGCCTTCGTGTGCCCCGAGGATTCGCACAAGCCCATCGTGTACCCGGGCGCCGTTGCCGAGAGCTCCGAGCACGCCGACGAGGCCAAGGCGTTTATCGACTTCTGTCTGACCAACAAGAAGGCTCAGAAGATTTGGGCTAAGTACGGCTTTGAGCTTTCCGAGTAGTGCGGCTTGGCGCGATAATTCCATCGTTTTGTGTTTCACTCCGTCCTTGTATTCGCTTGGAGCTTTTCGTGCTTAATAGATTCCGCATGCTTGTCGCCTGTGCTTTGACCTTCGCGCTTTGCTGGGTGCCGGGATTTGCGTTTGCTGGGGTCGCTGAGGACGGGGCCCAGGTTGCTGCGACCGCTCATGGGCTTTCCTATGGGATCGAGGGTTTTGAGCGGTTGGCCAAGGGGACCGCTCGTGCTATGGAGGGCCAGCCTGAGGGCTACCGGTTTCCCGTTGACGAGGACGTGGACCTTGTAGTGGCGCCTGCTGCCGATCGCGTTGTGGTGTGGATATCGCCCAAGGCGGCCGAGAAGTATGGATTGGATCCGCAGGACAACGAGTGCGTATCGGGTCTCAAGGCCCTCGTCTGTGAGCTCGACAGCGCAAACTGCATGGGAGGTGCGCAGCTAGGGGATGTGGATCTTCCTTGGCATGTCACGGCGGAAACAACGCTTGATGCCGGCGGGTATACCTATGGCTTTGACGAGCGCGGTGCGGATGGGGACCGCTATGTGGTGATTGCATCGGCCTCGGGTGATGCCAAGGGCGGCGCGCGTTGGCTTGATAGCGCTCAAATGGTAGAGGCATCGTCTGTCGTGTTGCGGGATGAGCAGGGGCCCTTGACCTCTCTGGCTTTCTTTTTGGGCGACATCGACTATCGCCCGTTTTGGGTGTCCATCAAAACGAGCGGCCTTGCCCTGGTGATTGCCTTTGCACTGGGCCTGTTTGCCGCGTGGAAGACTATGGGTACCTCGAGTCGCATCAAGGGCCTGCTCGATTCGGTCTTTACGATTCCTATGGTGCTGCCGCCCACGGTCTGCGGCTTTCTGCTCCTCATGCTGTTTGGCCGCTCGACCGGGGTGGGCCAGTGGCTCATCGCGCATGGCGTCTCGATTGTCTTTACGTGGCCCGCGGCGGTGATATCTGCAGTGGTGGTGTCGTTTCCCCTGGTCTACCGTACGGCGCTCGGTGCCTTTGAGAGCCTTGACACGCAGATGCTCGATGCCGCGCGAACCCTGGGATGGTCCGAGCGTCGCATCTTTACCAAGCTTATGATGCCGCTTGGCTGGCCCTCGATTGCCGCCGGCGCGGTGCTTGCCTTCGCGCGTGCCATGGGCGAGTTTGGCTGCACGCTGTTCTTTGCGGGCAACTACGCCGGCATTACCCAGACCATCCCCATCGCCATCTACTTTGAGTGGATGGGCGGCAATACGTCGGTGGCCCTCTTTTGGGTCGTGGTCGTAATTGTGTTCAGCTTCCTGGTCATTCTGTTCATCAACATGTATACGGCGCATTCGCAAAAGTATCGCGAGCGTGGTCTCTCCCGTGCAGAGCGCAAACAGGCCAAAGATCTCGCCGGACAGGGCGATTCGCTCGACCCGGCGGGCGGCGATGCCTTGCGTATCGATCGCGAGGCGTTGGCCGAGCTCATGCGCGATGACGCAGCACCGCAGGGAGGTCGATAAGCTATGTCGCTCGTTTTGGATATCAAAAAACGCTATCCCGGGTTTATGCTCGACATGCAGCTTGAGGCCGGCGAGGAGCGTGTGGCGCTCCTGGGCGCCTCGGGTTGCGGCAAGAGCTGCACGTTGCGCTGCATTGCCGGCGTGGAGACACCCGACGAGGGCAAGATCGTCGTCAACGGCGTGACCTTTTTTGACTCTGCGACGGGCATCAACCTTTCGCCCCAGGAGCGAAAATGCGCCCTGATGTTTCAAAGCTATCAGCTGTTTCCAAACATGACGGTGGCCGATAACGTATGTGCCGGCGTTGAGGGTGCAGGCGACGCCGCAGCGCGCAGACAACTTGCCGAGCGCTACTTGGGTATCTTTGGACTGGCCGACTTTGCCGACCGTTATCCCGCGCGCCTCTCGGGCGGCCAGCAACAGCGTGTGGCGCTTGCTCGCATGGTGGCGGCACACCCGGGCATTTTTATGTTCGACGAGCCCATGAGCGCGCTCGACGCGTATCTCAAGAGCGCGCTTGAGCAGAACATGCTCGACCTGTTCGACGTCTGTAACCGTACCGTGCTCTACGTGAGCCACGATATTGACGAGGCATGCCGCCTGTGCGAGCGCATTTGCGTGATGCATAACGGGCATGTGGAGGAAATCGGCTCCGTCGAGGACGTGGTCCGCCGGCCGCAAACCTTGGCTGCGCTGCGCCTGACGGGCTGCAAGAATACGAGCCGCGCGCGTAAGATCGGCGACGAGGAAGTTGAGGCCCTCGACTGGGGCATGACCTTCAACGTGGGCCGTGAGGTTCCCGATAACGTGGCGTACCTCGGTATTCGTGCGAGCTACTTCCATATGGACAACCGCGCAGAGCGGGGTCGTAACAGCTACGACCTGCATGTGGCTCGCGTGAGCGATTCGCGTTTTGAGCGCTTGGTGCTGTTGGACGTGCCACGTGTCGATGCGCCGACGCGCCTGCAGTGGAAGGTCAACAAAGTGAACGTAGCTGCCGACGGGCTGCCGCAGGCCGACGAGACCCTGCGCATGCACTTCGATGCGAGTAAGATCCACTTGGTTTGTCGATAGCGCCGGGTAATGCCGTCGGGGATATAAGCCTCGGCGGCTTTGTCTTGCCGTTCGCCGAATGAAGGATGACAAACTCTTATCAATCAAGATAATTATTTATTAAACGACGGCACACGAGGCTGTCGTACGAATGTCAACGGTGTTCGCAGGGGCGATGACCGTTGATATAGTTGACCTCGACTGGTTAAGGAGGGTGCGCACATGCCGCAGACGACATACATTCGCCGCGTTGCCGCGCGCGCCCAGCATATGGCTCGGAGTCGCATATGAGCAGGTATGTTCACGGCTCCGGGAGAGACGACGCACAACTAAATCATCGACCGCAAAGCAGGTTCCCTAAAATTCCGGGTTTGAGCACGGCCGGGCAATCGCCGTCCGTCGTGCATCGATACCGCTGTTATCCGTTTTTGGTTCGAGAGGGGAACCGTTATGGCTGAAGAATTCGATTTTCATCCGATGTGGGAGAGCCTCGGCATGAATCTTGCCGACCACGATATGCTGCTGGGCGCCGTGGGCCAGATGTACGGGGACATGTTCCTGTCGCAGAACAACCGCCCCAAGTCCACGTCCTACTTGGACTTTGTGGCCACCAACATCCATAGCGGCCGCATTAAGGAGATGCTCGACAAGAAGGAGGCTGGCGAGGCCACCAAAATCGTGGGCTCGTTCTGCGTGTACGTGCCCGAGGAGATCGTGCTTGCCTGTGACGGCATTCCCGTTGGTCTGTGCTCGGGTGCCGATTGGGCAACGGACAAGGTCGAGGAGCACTTGCCGCGCAACACTTGTCCGCTTATCAAGAGCTTTGCCGGCTTTAAGCTGGGTGAGGTCTGCCCCTACATCGAGTCGAGTGACTTGGTGGTAGGCGAGAACACCTGCGATGGCAAGAAGAAGGCCTACGAGTTTTTTGCCACGCAAAAGAACATGTACGTCATGGATATTCCCAACGTGCACGACGAGTCGACGCTCGTGACCTGGAAGGCCGAGGTTAAAAAGCTCGCCGCCAAGATTGAGGAAGAGTGCGGCGTCACGATTACGCCTGAGCGTCTGAAGGCCGCCATCCGCGCCGTCAATGAGAAGCGTCGCGCCCTGCAGCGCCTCGCTGCCACGCGCGCTGCCGACCCAGCGCCCATTAGCGGTCTCGACAGCCTGCTGACCGTTCAGGCCGCCTTTATGGACGACACGCCGCGTCTGACCGGAGCCATCAACGATATGGCGGCCGAGTGTGAGCAGCGTGTCGAGGCCGGAGAGGGCGTGGCGCCCAAGGGAACCAAGCGCATCCTGTACACCGGCACGCCCATGGCTGTGCCCAACTGGAAGCTGTTCAACCTCATCGAGAAGGCCGGCGGCGTTGTGGTGGGCGAGGAGTCCTGCACGGGTTCGCGCTATTACAAGGACTTGGTCGATGAGTCCGGTGAGACGGTTGACGAGATGCTCGATGCTATCGCCGAGCGCTACTTTAAGATCAACTGTGCCGTCTTTACGCCCAACGACCAGCGTATGAAGGACATTGTTCAGATGGCCAAGGACCTGCATGCCGACGGCATTGTCGACGTGGCCCTGCAGTTCTGCACGCTCTACGAGATGGAGTCGTTTGCCGTGGAGAAGGCCGCCGAGGAGGCCGGCATTCCGTTTATGCACATCACGACCGACTACGCCGGCGAGGACGCAGGCCAGCTCCAGACCCGCATCGAGGCTTTCTTGGAAACCATTTAGGACTATTCGTCCCGGCAGCTTTCCCAGGCACCCGATCTTGCTGTTCAAACCGTCGCTTGCGTACCAAAGTACGCGACGCTCCTCTTTCACGGCAACCTCCGGCACCTGGGAAAGCCGTTTCCTTGGTTGGTTAAAAGGTTTGTTAAGGAGTTATATGTCGGAAAGTATTGAACAGCCGTTGCCGCGCACGTTTGAGGAGTTCAACGAGCAACGCAAGGCGGCGTTTATTCGCGTCAAGGATTATAAGCAGGCGGGTAATCGCCTGGTCGGCTTTTTGTGCAGCTATACGCCGCTCGAGATTATCGATGCCGCGGGGGCCGCGAGCGTGGCTCTGTGCGGTACGTCCGATGAGGTGATTCCCGAGGCCGAGAAGGTGCTGCCGGCAAACCTGTGCCCGCTCATCAAGTCGACCTACGGTTTTGCCTACTCGCAAAAGTGTCCGTTTACGTACTTTAGCGACATGATCATCGGCGAGACCACCTGCGACGGCAAGAAGAAGATGTACGAGCTACTCAACGAGCTCAAGCGCACGCACATTCTGCATCTTCCGCAGGGTCGCGATCGTGCCTACGAGCGTGAAGGCTGGTACGAGGAGTGCCGCCTGCTCAAGGAGGAGCTCGAGGGCTTCTACGGCATCACGATTACCGACGATGATCTGCGCGCTGCCCTCCGTCGTCGCAACCGCTTGCGTGCGGCCCAGCTCGAGATGTTTGCACTGCAGGCTAACCAGCCGGCGGCCATGAGCGGCGTCGACCTGATGAGCACCATGTTTGCCGGTACGTTCAGCTTTGATATCGAGGCCTATACGCAGCAGCTGGAGCAAAAGGTCGCCAAGCTGCGCGAGGCCTACGACGCGGGCGAGCGCCCGGTCGCGGCGGATGCCAAGCGCATTCTGATCACCGGCTGCCCGGTGGGCGGCGTGATTAACAAGATCGGTCGCACCATCGAGTCCAACGGCGGTGTGGTCGTGTGCATGGACGACTGCTCGGGCGAGCGCACGGCGGCCATGATGATCGACCCGGAGGCTCCCGACATCCTGCGCGCCATCGCCGACCGCTACCTGGATATCAACTGCTCGGTCATGACGCCCAACGACGGTCGTATGGAAAACACGCTGGCCATGTGCGAGAAGTATCACGTCGATGGCGTAGTGGAGAGCGTGCTGCAGGCCTGCCACACCTTTAACGTGGAGAGTGCGCGCATGCAGGAGGTTGTCGAGGGTGCGGGTATTCCGTATATGAAGATCGAGACCGACTACAGCAACGGCGACATGGGTCAGATCGAGACGCGCATCGCCGCCTTCATCGAAACCCTGTAGGACAAATGCGGCAAAGGGATAGATGCTTTGCCGCATAGAAGGAGGATGCCGTGGTTGGCATTGGTATCGACATAGGCTCGACGGCCGCGAAGGCTGCGGTGTTGGAGACGGACAGCGCCATTGCGTTGACCTGCGTCATGCCGACGGGGTATTCGTCGGTCGATGCGGCCGAGCGCCTACGCGGTGAGCTCGCTGCAGCCGGCTATGACGTGACGGGCGACGATGTTCGCGTGGTCGCGACTGGCTACGGCCGTGTCGCCGTGCCCTATGCGCACAAGGTCGTGACCGAGATCACCTGCCACGGCACCGGTGCCGTGCGCCTGTTTGGCGACCATGGCACGGTGATTGACGTGGGCGGCCAGGACACCAAAGTCATTCAGCTTAAGGGCGGCCGCGTGGCCAAGTTCGCCATGAACGACAAGTGCGCCGCCGGCACGGGGCGCTTTCTGGAGATCATGGCCGACCGCCTGGGCATTACCCAGCAGCAGATGGCAGACCTCGCCCGCACCGGCGAGCCTACCAAGATTTCCAGCATGTGCACCGTGTTTGCCGAAAGCGAGGTTATCAGCCTGATCGGTCGCGGTGAGCCGCGCGAGAACATTGCGCGTGGCGTGATCGACAGCGTGGTCTCGCGCGTGGCGACCATGGCCGGGCAGGCCGCGGGCGCCCCGTACTACCTGACCGGTGGCCTGTGCGAGAACGCCTTCGTAGTGGAGCGGTTGGGCGAGCTACTGGGGTCGCCGGTGACCACCTCGCCCCAGGCTCGCTTTGCCGGAGCGATCGGCGCGGCTGTCCGCGCCGCCGCCTTGGCCTAGGGGTGTACCGCGACATGCGCATCCTCAATATCTCGGCACAAAAACCAGATAGCACTGGCAGCGGCACCTACCTTGCCGCGCTCGTACGCGAGCAGATCGAGACGGGGCATCGCGCCGCCGTGCTTTGCGGCGCGGCACCGGGTGATACCCAAGGCGAGCTGGACCGGCGTGCTGCCGTGTTTGCCGTACCGTTCGAGTCGCCCGAGCTGCCGTTTCCCATCTGTGGCATGTCCGATGTCATGCCCTATCCCTCCACACGCTATCGTGATCTGACGCCTTCGATGCTCAAGGCATTTGAGCGGGCATTTGCTGCTGCAATCGATCGGGCGGTGGCTGAGTTTCGGCCCGATCTGGTGCTCTGCCATCATCTGTATCTGGTGACCGCATTGGCGCGCGAGTGCGTCCGGGGCGTGCCGGTTGTTGCCGTGTGCCATTCGACCGATCTGCGCCAGCTGCGTTCGCATGCGCTCGAGCGCGATCGCATCGTAAGTGCGGTTCGTCGGCTCGATGCCGTCTTTGCGCTCCATGCTGAGCAGGCTGAGCAGATTGGCCTGGTGTGCGGCGTCGATGCCGATCGCATCCACGTGATTGGGACGGGCTACGACCATCGCGTCTTCTGCCGCGACGCAAGCGTGGCGAGGCAGCCGGGGTCGCTTGTGTACGTGGGCAAGATTTGCTTTAAAAAGGGCGTCGAGTCGCTGGTTCGAGCCGTGTCATTGCCGATTGACGATGGCGTCCGCCCATCTGGCTTGGTACTTGTGGGCGGCCGCGGGGACGATGCCGAGTACGCGCGTATCGAGCGCTTGACCGCGGCCTCGGATGTGCCGGTGACGCTGGCGGGGCGCCTGGATAGCGATGGACTCGTGCGTGCCTACCGCAGTTCCGACGTCTTTGTGCTGCCTTCGTTTTACGAGGGTCTGCCGCTCGTGACGATCGAGGCCCTCGCGTGCGGCTGCAAAGTTGTGGCGACCGATTTGCCCGGCGTTCGTCCCTGGATGGAGACGATGCTTCCCGGTGCTCCCGTGACGTGGGTGGCGTCGCCGCGTATGACGGATGTCGACACGCCCGTGGCGGCCGACCTTCCGTTGTTTGAGCGCGCACTGGCAGATGCTATCGCGCAGGCGCTTGCGGCGCCGCCTTCGACGTTCGAGTCGTCGGCGGTCTCTTGGGAAGCGTGCCTGGCGCGTATACTTAAAGTCGTTGATTTGTTGGAAGGGGGTTCGTATGGCTAAGGACACCATGAGGCTCACGTCTATGACTGCCGCGAGCGGTTGAGCCGCTAAGTTGGCTCCTGGAGCCCTCGCCCAGGTCCTGGGCGACTTGCCCAATGTGCATAACGATAACCTGCTCGTGGGGTTCGATACCTCCGACGATGCGAGCGTCTTCCGCGTAGGGGAGAACCTGGGGCTCGTGCAGTCCATCGACTTCTTCCCGCCGATGGTCGACGACCCGTTCCTGTTTGGCCAGATCGCCGCGGCCAACTCGCTGTCGGACATCTACGCCATGGGCGGGCGGCCGAGCCATGCCATGAACCTGCTCTGCATACCCAGTTGCCTGGGTGTTGAGGTTGCCGGCAAGATTCTGGCAGGCGGTGCCGATAAGTGCGTCGAGGCCGGTTGCTCTATCGCGGGCGGCCATACCATCAACGACGACGAGCCCAAGTACGGCCTGTCCGTGAGCGGCTTTGTCGCGCTCGACCGCATGCTCGCCAACAGCGGCGCACGCGTGGACGATGTTCTGCTGCTGACCAAGGCGATCGGCTCGGGCATCATCACCACGGCCATTAAGGGCGAGCTCATCGAGCAGGACGAGGCCGCAGCCATGTTCGACTCGATGCGCACCCTCAACGAGGCCCCGATTCGTCTGGCCGAGGGCCTCGAGCTTCACGGCTGTACCGACGTCACGGGCTTTGGCTTGATCGGGCACGCGTGCGAGATGGCCGAGGGCTCAGGTGCGCAGATTGAGCTTGTGTCGGGGGCGGTGCCGCTCTTTGACCAGGTGCTCGACATGGCGCGTCTGGGCATTATCCCCGCGGGCTCCTACCGCAACCAGGACTTTTTTGGCCCGCGTGTGGCTGCCGACGAGGACCTGGAGCCGGGCATGCTCGACGTGCTGTACGATCCGCAGACGTCTGGTGGCCTGCTTATCGCGGCGCCCGCGGCGGATGTGGATGAGCTTGCGCGTCGTTTACATGCCGAGGGGCGCGTTGCCGCCACAATCGGTCGCGTGTGCGAGCCGGTGCCGGGCGGTCCTGCTGTTCGCGTTGTGCATTAAGGAAAACCGTTTATGCGACCGCCTGCTGTTCTGGGCGGTCCCTTTTGAAAGGATGTAGCTATGTCTACCAAAATTGAAGTCAATGCCATGGGCGATGCCTGCCCGCTGCCCGTCGTCAAGACGCTTAAGGCGCTCAAACAGCTTGACGGCGAGGGTGCTGTGGTGACCTCGGTCGATAACGAGACCGCCGTCAAGAACATCTCCAAGATGGCGCAGGAGAAGGGCTGCACGGCCTCGGTCGAGAAGGTTTCTGACGCTGAGTGGCACGTGACCGTGGCGACCTCTGGCGCCATTGCCGTGGCCGATCCCGAGCAGGATGGCGCTGCCTTCTGTGGTGCCAGCACCGGCAAGGGCGAGCTCGTCATTTCCGTCTACACCGACTGCATGGGCCGCGGCGACGACGAGCTGGGCCACAAGCTCATGAAGGCCTTCATCTTTGCCGTGACGCAGCAGGAGGAGCTGCCCGCGACCATGCTGTTCTACAACGGCGGAGCCAAGCTCACCGTCGAGGGCTCGCCGGTACTCGACGACCTGAAGGGGCTGGCTGAGCAGGGCGTCGAAATCCTCACCTGTGGCACCTGCCTCGACCACTATGGCATTAAGGACCAGCTTGCCGTGGGCGAGGTCACGAACATGTATGTGATCGTGGAGAAGATGGAGCAGGCCGTGCGCGTCGTGCGCCCGTAGCGTATTGGTTGGAGTTGCCATGAGGGAGAAGCGCCCGGCGCTTGTCATCACGTTTCCCACCACGGCGGCCGCCATGGGCTGCGAGTCCCTGTGCATCGAGCGCGGCCTTCCCGGGCGAACGATTCCCGTGCCTGGGGAGGTCGCTGCCGGCTGTGGTCTGGCGTGGAAAGCGTTGCCTGCCGATGAGGAGCTGCTGCGCGGCGAACTCGCCGCGGCGGGCGTTCCCACCGAGGGCTATACCGTGATTGATATGTGGGAGGTCGTGCGATGATCTACCTGGATAACGCGGCGACGACCATGCACAAGCCGCAGACGGTCATCGATGCCGTGACGCAGGCGATGTGCTCGCTCGGCAATGCCGGGCGCGGCGCCACGTCGGGTGCCCTCGATGCCGCTCGTACGATTCACGGTTGCCGTGCCAAGCTCGCGCGCTTGCTGGGCTGCCCGCGGGCTGATCATGTGTGCTTTACGCCCAACTCTACGGCGGCGCTCAACACCGCCATCTGTGGCGTGGTGCGCCCCGGCGACCGCGTGGTCACGACGGTGCTCGAGCACAACTCCGTGCTGCGTCCGCTCAATCGCTTGGCGGCAGAGCAGGGTGTGACGGTTGAGCATGCGGGTTGCGACGTGAACGGCGCGCTCGACTACGACGAGCTCGAGCGGCTAGTCACGCCCGGTACGCGTGCCTTGGTGGTGACGCACGCCTCAAATGTGACCGGCAACGCGGTCGACATTGCGCGCGTGGCGGCCATGGCCCATGCGGCCGGTGCGCTGGTGATCGTCGATGCCTCTCAGTCTGCTGGTACGGCGCATATCGATATGCACGCCATGGGGCTCGACGTGGTGTGCTTTACCGGCCACAAGGGGCTCATGGGTCCGCAGGGGACCGGCGGCCTGGCCGTGGCGGAGGGCATTGACGTGGCCCCCTGGGCCATGGGCGGTACGGGCGTGCACAGCTTTGATCCACTGCAGCCGCTTGAGTGGCCCACGCGCCTGGAGGCGGGCACGCTCAACGGTCACGGTATCGCTGGCCTTTCTGCCGGCCTCGACTTTATCGAGGCCCAGGGCGGGGTCGAGGCGATTGCTGCCCACGAGCATGCGCTCGCTGATCGCTTCCTTGCCGGTGTGTGCGAGATTTCGGGGATTAAGCTCTACGGGGCCTTTGACCAGCCGACGCGCTCGGCGATCGTGTCGCTCAACGTGGGCGATATCGACTCTGCCGAGATCTCGGACGCGCTCATGCAAGGGTGGGGGATTGCGACGCGCCCCGGTGCCCATTGCGCTCCGCTCATGCACCGTGCGTTAGATACCGAGCGCCAGGGTGTCGTCCGCTTCTCGTTTGGGTATTTCAACACGACCGAAGAAGTCGACACGGCTATCGATGCTCTGCGCAATTTAGCCTGCTAAAGCTGCTGGACCGTTTATACTTGCGGGACGGGTATTTTGCCCGTCCCGTTTTTGTTTCGACCCGAAAGGTGTGCCTATGGCTTCATCCGCCCCGCGCGGTCTGCGTTCCGACCATGTCGTTACCGTCGGCATTGCGCTGTTCTCGATGCTCTTTGGCGCCGGTAACCTCATTATTCCGCCGCTGCTGGCGCTGCAGGCAGGTTCTGCCACGCCGGTTGCCATGATCGGCTTTTTGATTGCCGCTATCGGCCTGCCCGTCATGGGCTTTATCGCCGTGGCGCTTGCCGGAACGGCACGCGAGCTTGCGGGCCGCGTGCACCCCAAGTTCGGCGAGTTCTTTGTCGCGGCGGTGTATCTGGCCATCGGTCCGTGCCTGGCTATTCCGCGCACGAGCTCCACGGCCTTCGAGATGCTGGTGCCGCTGCTGCCCGAGGGTGTTTCGCTCGGCACGGCACGTCTGGTGTTTGCCATCGGGTTCTTCGTCGTCGCGTTTGTGCTCACGCTGCGCCCGGGCGTCATCACACGCGTGCTCGGCCGTATTACGGGTCCCGTGCTCATTGCGCTCATCGTGCTGGTCGTGGGTGCCGCCGTGATCTCGCCGCTGGGTCCCGCTGCCGCGCCTCAGGCTCCCTACGATGCGGGCGCTGCCGTGCAGGGCTTTCTGACTGGCTATCAGACCATGGACCTGCTCGCGTCGCTCGCCTTTGGCATCATCATCGCCGAGACCATCCACGAGTTGGGTGTTACCGATGGCAAGCGAGTGGCCTTTGAGATTTCGCGTTCCGGTGTGATCGCCGGCGTGCTCATGGCTATCATCTACTGCGGCTTGGGTCTTGCCGGTATGCAGCTCGGCACCGTGATGCCCGACGCTACCAACGGCGCCGCCATCCTCGCCCGTTCGGCCTCCATGCATTTTGGGCTTGCCGGCACGGTCGTGGTCTTCGCCATCTTCTTCCTTGCCTGCATGAACGTGTGCATCGGCCTCATCAGCTGCTGCTCGCGTTACTTCTGCGAGACGTATGTGGTCGAAGGGGGAGCGGAGGCCTCCGAGGAGGCCATGCGCCGTCCCTTTGCGGTTCTCGCCTTTGTGTTCGCAGCGTTTTCGTGCGTGCTCTCCAACGTGGGTCTCGACGTGATCCTCATGTTCTCGGTGCCTATGCTCAACGCCTTGTATCCCGTTGCCATTGTGCTGGTACTGATGGGCCTGGTGCACGGCTTTTGCGACGCTCATCCGCGCGGTGTGGGTCTGGGTTGGCGGTGTGGTCGCGGTGCAGAGCGTGATCACCTCGGTCCGCGACGCATTCTTTGCGGGCGCGTGGTTGCCGTTCGATGCGCTGCCGCTGGCGGATATCGGTGCCGCGTGGGCGCCGGTTGCCGTGGTGGCATTTGTGATCGGTCTGCTCCATAGTCGTTTTGTCGCACATTCGAGGAGCTAAGGCATCAATGCTTGCACAGGCGGGGAGTCTCCCCTATAATTTCCTTCGCTTTGGGACACGCAAGGTTTAGACCTTAGCTGCTCAACACCTTCGGGACGTGGCGCAGTTTGGTAGCGCGCCTGCTTTGGGAGCAGGATGTCGCAGGTTCAAATCCTGTCGTCCCGACCATATCTTGCGGGCGTAGTTCAATGGTAGAACCCCAGCCTTCCAAGCTGATGACGCGGGTTCGATTCCCGTCGCCCGCTCCATAAGAATTGTTTTAACGGCTTTGGTTTCCTTTGGGGATCAGAGCTGTTTTCGTTTACGCGCCGGGCGACGGGAATCGAACCCGCACCGCAACTTAGGTGGGCATGGGGTTAGCTGCGGGGGCGGTGGCGGAGCTTGTCGATGGTGGAGTCGATGCTTCGGCTGCG
>DXLR01000039.1:0-2994 GCA_019414625.1 Collinsella sp. | reverse complement strand
GTTCCCCCACTGCCCCGACGCCCCCTGCACGCTCGAAGGGCTCGATGCGCTCGAAGGCGTTATCGACATTGTCTACAACCCTGCACGCACGGGACTCATGCTCGAGGCCGAGCGCCGCGGCATCCTCTGCATCGGCGGCCTGCTGATGCTCGTGGCCCAAGCGGCACAGGCCGTCGAGCGCTATACCGGCCAGGTCACCCCGCGTGAGCGCATCCTGGACGTAACGGAGCGCTTGTCACGCCGCGAACAGAACATCGCGCTGATCGGCATGCCGGGCTCGGGCAAGACCCGCGTGGGTAAGCAGATTGCCCTGCTCACGGGACGCGAGCATATCGACCTGGACCGCGCCCTCGAGGAACGCCTGGGCATGCCCTGTGCCGACTATATCGTCGAGCGCGGCGAGCCGGCCTTCCGCGAGCAGGAGACGACGGCACTGGCCGACATCTCCAAGCGCAGCGGCCTGGTGCTCTCCACCGGCGGCGGCGTGGTCACGCGCGACGAGAACTACCCGCTGCTGCACCAGAACAGCCAGATTGTGATGCTCAACCGCAAGCTCGACGAACTCGCCCACAAGGGTCGCCCCATCACCGCCCGCGACGGTATTGACAAGCTGGCCGAACAGCGCATGCCGCGCTACCGCGCCTGGGCCGACTACATCATCAACTCACGCGACTGCGCCGCCAACACCGCCCAAGCCCTCCTCGACACCCTCCCACCCGCTCTCTAACCAAAACCACCACAAAGGGGACAGGCGCCTTTGTGGTGGTTTTCCAATCGCAAAGGAAGCATCCATGAAAGCACTCGTCATCAATGGCCCCAACCTCAACATGCTCGGCATTCGCGAGCCGGGCATCTATGGCAGCGACAACTACGACCGCCTAGTGCAGATCTGCCAGGAAGCGGGCGCCGCACAGGGCTTCGACGAGGTCGAGGTCTTCCAATCCAACCACGAGGGCAGCATCGTCGACAAGATCCAGGAGGCCTACGGCAAGGTCGACGGCATCGTCATCAATCCGGCGGCCTACACGCACACGAGCGTGGCGATCCTCGATGCCCTCAAGGCCGTCGCCATCCCTGCCGTCGAGGTACACATCAGCGCTGTCGAGACCCGCGAGGACTTCCGCCAGGTGAGCTACGCCCGCCTGGCCTGCTTCGCCACCATCACCGGCGAGGGCCTGCGGGGCTACGCACACGCGCTGGAGCTGCTGAGGGAGCGTATCGAAAAGTAGCGTCGCGGATCCATTTATTAGCAACGATTCACACGAACAGAACTCCAGCGCTGGCAGCAGCGACCTCGCTGCTGCCAGCATTTTATTACTGGCATATAATCGTTGCAGTCACACAACGTCTGAAGACCCACATGCTGAGCATTCACCTGGGGGATTACCCCGGTTCCATCTACGATACCGAAACCTATTTTAGGAACTCGTACCTGGATTCCTGGTTCGAGGACCCTCTGGCAGCGCAGATGATTAAAAGTGTTGACGGTTCAGAGCTCATCGGCCCGCACAACATCATCAGCAAACAGCTCGGTTCGATTACTCCCCTCGAGCTTTCCGGCGGCGTTAAGACGCTGCTGTTGGTGCGCAATCTACCAAACATGGTGTTCAATGCATCCACTTGCGGAGATAACTGCGCCCGCTGGCTGCTCAAAATTGGCAAAGGGCAGGATGTACTGGTAACCCTTTACCACATCATGAAATTCCCCTGGAAGAGCTTTGAAATCCGCATTGAAAACGATGGCCGCATCGTTAGAAACATGCAGGAGTTTGTCGGCGCCACGAATGACTTTTTGGATGTTGATGAGTAATGAAGGGAACACACACCGTTGTCGTGGAGCGCGCAAAAGTCAAATACACGCTCACCTTTAAACGCAATATTTCCTTTATACGCGGCAACAGCGGCACGGGCAAAACGACACTCATCTCGATGATTCGCGACTACAACGACCGAGGACCGGAAAGCGGCGTTGCACTTAGCTCCGACGTGCCTTGCGAAACGCTTTCCGGCAGACGCTGGGAGCGCGAGCTGTCGATCATCGAAGATTCAATCGTCTTTCTAGATGAGGGCAACGAGTTTATCTACTCAAAGGACTTCGCCAAAGCCGTAAACGGCTCATCCAACTATTTTGTCCTGATATCTCGTCGAGACGCCAGCGAACTCCCCTACAGTGTCGACGAAATCCTAAAGCTGGTAAACACCACGAGTAAAACAATCAATGGCCGAAAGAGCGATAAACGCTTCTACTCGGTAACAAAACCGATATACAGCCACACGGCAAGCATGCTATATCAGGACCTAAATGTTGGATTCGAAATACCCGATGCCGTGGTTGTGGAGGACAGCAAGTCTGGTTATCAGTTTTACAACGCTCTTTGCAAACGGCTCGGAATCCCCTGCTATACGGCCACCGGCGTTGCGAATCTAAAACGTACGATTCACGAATGCCCCGAGCAAAACGTTCTTGCCATAGGAGACGGCGCAGCGTTTGGTCCCTACATCGAAAAAGTGCTCGGACAGCGCGTTTACAAGAACGTTCGCCTATTCCTCCCGGAATCGTTTGAGTGGACACTCCTGCGCTCCGAGCTCATACCCAGCAGCGACATTCCCAAAATCCTCGAGGACCCCTCAAGCTATATCGAAAGTCGCGATTATTTAAGCTGGGAGCGGTTCTTCACCGATGTGCTGGTCAAATACTCAGCAGACACTCGCTACGCTTACAAAAAGGCACGACTCAACGAGCAGTACCTAAAGCCGCAGGCAATGAATGCCGTATCGAAAGTCTTACCGAAGTGTTTGAAGACGAATTAGCAGATTCTTTAAATCATCTAGAAACCGGGGCTATGCACATGAGCTGAAACTGCTGAAAGAAAGCCTACAACACGCCTGGTACACTAATCCTTGGAACAGAATTATCAGGTTTATTTGTCCCAAATCTTAAGTAAACATCGGTGTACAAGGGGTACAAACAAGATAAAATAGAAATGAGGGGCG
>DXLR01000038.1:0-3701 GCA_019414625.1 Collinsella sp. | reverse complement strand
ACATGCGGTGCATGGGCTCGCCCAGGTTCTCGCGGCGGTGCGCCGTGATGAGGATAAGACGGGAGCCCTCCGCCCAGTCGAGCTCGGGGTGGGTATAGCCCTCGCGCACGGTGGTGCGCAGGGCGTCGATGCCGGTGTTCCCGGTGACCCAGATCTTTGACACCGGCTTGCCCTCGTCGAGCAGGTTCTGCTCGCTCGCCTCCGTGGGGGCGAAGTAGTACTCGCTCACGATGTCGACCGCCTGGCGGTTGAACTCCTCCGGCCAGGGGCTGTAGATGTCGTGCGTGCGCAGGCCGGCCTCGACGTGGCCCACGGGAATCTGAAGGTAAAAGCACGCGAGCGCCGCGGCGAAGCTGGTCGTGGTGTCTCCGTGGACCAGGACGACATCGGGCCTCTCGCCCTCGAGGACGGCCCTGAGCTTGAGCAGCACGTCGCACGTCACGTCGAACAGCGTCTGGCCCGGCTTCATGATCGCAAGGTCGTGGTCGGGAGTCACGTCGAAGACGCGCAGCACCTGGTCGAGCATCTCGCGGTGCTGGCCGGTCACGGTCACCACAGTCTCGAACTCATCCGTGCGCGCCTTCAGCTCGTTGACGAGCGGGTACATCTTGATTGCCTCCGGGCGGGTGCCGAAGACGAGCATTACTTTCTTCTTAGTCATTGGCCTTGCTCCTCTTTGACTCCTTGCGGAGAAGCATGTAGAAACGGGTGTTGCCGACCACGTAGCGCTTCACCAGGCGCTTGGGCTCCTGCATCATGCGGAAGAGCCACTCCAGGTTCGCGCGCTGCATCCACATCGGGGCGCGCGGGATGTTGCCGGAGACCACGTCGAACGAACCCCCCACGCCCACGAAAGCGCCCTTGGCGCCCAGCTCGCGGAAACGCTCGATCAGGCGTTCCTTCTTGGGCGAGGTGATGCCCACGAACACGATGTCGGGCTCGGCCTGCTCAACCTCGGCGACCACGGCATCGAACTCGTCTTCGCCGAAGTAGCCGTCACGGTAGCCCGCAAGGACCATATTGGGATACCTCTCGGACAGTACCTCGGCGGTCTTTGCGACCACTTCGGCTTTGGCGCCCAGCAGGTAGACGCTGTGCCCCTCACGCTCGGCCAGCCCACACAGCTCCCACATGAGGTCGATGCCGGCCACGCGCCCGGGCAAGTCCACGCCCAGCTTCTTGGCGGCCATGACCATGGAGGCGCCATCGGCGTTCACGATTTCGCAGCGGCGCACGCACGCATCCATCTCGGGATCGTCACGCATCTGAAGCAACTTGTCGGCGTTCACGCCGATCAAATGAGCGAAGCGCCCCTCCTTGATGAGGGCATCGGTCGCCTCGACGGTCTGCTCCATCGTCCAGGGGTCGACGGGGGCGCCCAGGACTTCGACTCGTCCGGGAAGATCAACCGTTGAACCGGTGCCTTCGTAATTCCCTATAGTCTCTTTAGCAAGCGCCATTTCCGCTAACAACCTCAATCACTGTGAGTAGGATTATTTTGAAATCGAAGAAAATGCCTCGTTTGGCTATATATTCCAGATCGCGTCGGACCATCCCGTCGAATCCAGTCGAGTTACGCTCAGTGACTTGCCACCAGCCGGTGATGCCAGGCTTCACGGCAAGACGCTGCAAGTCGTATTCCGTGTACTCCGACACCTCGTTCGGCAGCGGCGGGCGCGGGCCCACGACGGACATCTGGCCCAGAAACACGTTCAGGAACTGCGGGAACTCATCGATGGAGTGCTTGCGGATGAACTTCCCAATCTTGGTGACGCGCGGGTCCTCCCTCATCTTGAACATGGCGCCGGCGATCTCGTTCTGCCCCTTGAGCTCGGCGAGACGCTCGTCGGCGTCCTTGTACATGGAACGGAACTTCCACATGCGGAAGGTGGTCAGGCTACCGTCGGGGCGGGTCTGGCCCACGCGGATCTGGCTGTAGAACGGGTTGCCCTCGCTCTCCAGGCGGATGAGTGCCGCGAGCACCAGGCTGGGAATCGCGATGACCACGAGCACAACACCGCTGAACACGATGTCGAACGCGCGCTTAACGGTGCGGTAGGCTAGGCGCGAGCGATCCCAGTCCATGATGGATTGCATGGCCCTGTAGCGGCCGGTGCCCTCACGTCGGTCCATGGCCTGAGCAATCAGCGCCGCACCCGCTGGCGCATCCGTTTCATATTCTGTTTTATCCGACACGTTCTCTTCCAACACTTCGTCCCCGGGTCGGGGGATCCTCCCTGTTCTGTGTGGCGACCGTCTGCAGCTAGGCGATTGCCTTTTTAAGGTTGCGCATGACGCGCTGCTCGGCCGAAAGCACGGCAAGGCCAACGCGCGTAGTTACGCGTCGGCCGCACAGGTTGAGCTCCAGATAAGCAGTGACTTGCGTCTATTAATGGTTTTGATAAGGCCTTCGTGGCCCAGCAGCGGACCTGCCGTCACTACGACTTGGTCGCCGTCTTTTAAGGCCTCGCTCATGGGCACTACGCGGTCTCCCCTATGCGTAAAGCCGCCAATAAGCTGGACCTCTTCTTTTGCCAGCGGCACAAACTGACCGTCCTGGGAAAGCACCCGGGCAAAGTCGTCCATGCGTAGCAGGTACTGTTGCACGGTACGGGGATCTGCCGTATCGCAGATAAGATAACCGGGAAAGAGCGGCTTGGTCGTATTGACCCATTCGCCGTGTACTTTGATCTCGGTTTGAAATTGGGGATAAAAGAGCTCCTGCATGGCGCTCGTAGGCACCATACGCTCGATGCGCTCGCGCATTACATCTTCGCGACCGTTAATGACCTGGATCACATACCACACGAGCACCACCCCCTTGCTGTCTTACGTGTGGCTCACGGGGTTTGGGTATGGCTTCGCCAGGGCGCTCATGCGCGAAGGCGCTCCATATTCAAACCCTGAGCCCAGTCAGACAAGCACGTGGCTCTGCCCCACCGTGAACGGTATGTACAAATGCAGTTGCTAGAGACGCGGACGTGTATCGGAAAAAGACCGCATCCCCAGCTGGCTGCGTGCGAGCCAGTCAAGCGGGAACAAAACTAGACCGCACGCAAACAGCTGAAGACTGCTACGTTTTCGCAAGCGAACTTCTAGAATTTGCATCTCATAAATAAATCAACGCAAATTAAAAGAGCCGCATAACTTCTTTATTGGAGCTCGTGGTGTTTCTGGCACCGCCGTTACGACCGGATGCTGATCGACCCTGCGCTTTGTGGCTTGCTGAAGCCGCGAGCACAGTTGAACTCATGTACCGTTAGGTATCCTAGCACAAGCTGATAGCGAAACTGATTTGGGCAGTACTGGACAACATTTCGTTCATTTAGTGTGTTCAAGGGGGCTGTTTGGAGATGTTGTTCACATTGATGCAGATTATTGAGCTACTGACGGTGATTAGGGGTGTTCCTGAAGCCCAAATGAAGCTGCGAGCTGCGCCGATGATCGCGTTCGTCTAACAAACTATGTACAGACATGGGAAATAAATTGTGCAACTTTTTGTTGGCGTGGTTGGTGTTTGTGGCGCGTGGTGTTTTGGCATGAAAAAAGGCCTTCGGGATTCCGAAGGCCTTTGCATTCACGATGGTGGAGACGAGGGGAATCGAACCTCTGACCTCTTGACTGCCAGTCAAGCGCTCTCCCAGCTGAGCTACGCCCCCGTGACGTGGAGATACCTGTCTCTTATACACATCTCCGAGCCC
>DXLR01000037.1:0-5000 GCA_019414625.1 Collinsella sp. | reverse complement strand
GCCCTCGCGGCCTAGTCGCTATTTAGGGCGTCCAAGATTTGGGACGCAGTTCATTGGGAAGCGGGTCTTTGGAAGGGCGGTTAACGTACTAGGAAATTATTCCTCGTCGTTGTCCTTGGCCTCTTCGACATCGTCAGTGTCCACGAGCTGGTTGAGCAGCTCGTCGAGGGAAGCCATGTCCTCGTTGATGGCACCGTTGGCGGGAGCCTTCTTGTCGTCGATCGGGGCGCCCAGGAGCTCCTCGTCGGCGTCGGCGTGATGCGTCGGCGTGGCGGAGGTGCCCAGCAGGATGTCGTCCGGACCGTCGGGGCTAAAGACCATCTGCAGCAGCTGCGAGAGGTCTTCCTCGTCGGCAACGTCGTCGTTGTTCTCGAGGATGTAGAGCAGATCGTGGGCCTCCAGGCCGTCACGGAGCTCCTCGATCGCCTTGGCGCCGATGCCATCGATGCGCAGCAGATCCTCCTCGGACTTGCCAACCAGGTCGCCGACCGTCTCGATGCCAACCTCGCTGAACTTGTTGGTCCAGCGCTGCGACACGCCCAGATCGTCGAACAGGTACAGACGAGCCTTCTCGGCGGAGATGGTGTGGCCGTTGCGGGTGAACGAACCGTCAGCACCACCGAACTCGTCGTAGCCGGCCCAGTCGAGCTGCTGCGGGAGCTGCTCGTCCAGGTCCTTGAGCTCCACAGGAGCCCACTCGGGCAGCGACTTGGCGTTGGGCGAAGCCGGGCCGTCGATGTCCACGTAGCCGTCGGCCG
This sequence comes from Collinsella sp., assembly GCA_019414625.1. Lineage (GTDB taxonomy): Bacteria > Actinomycetota > Coriobacteriia > Coriobacteriales > Coriobacteriaceae > Collinsella. Next base: position 4,242 of record DXLR01000037.1, on the reverse strand, counting down.
TGCGATACGTCAGCTTGGCGTTGGCGTACGGCTTGAGGCCGGTACCAGCCGGGATCTTCTTACCGACGATGACGTTGGACTTAAGGTCGAGCAGGTGGTCGACCTTGCCCTCGATGGCAGCCTCGGTAAGGACGCCAGCGGTACGAATGAACGAAGCGCTCGACAGCCAGGAGTCGATGTTGGACGCGACCTTGAGCGTACCCAGGATGACGGGCTCGGCCACAGGAGCCTGACCGCCCAGACGGGCAACGCGCTCGACCTCGTCGGCAAACTCGTAGCGGTCGACGTACTGACCAAGCAGGTACTTGGAGTCGCCGGGGTTGGTGATCTGAACGCGACGCAGCATCTGGCGTGCGAGCACCTCGATGTGCTTGTCGTTCAGGTCGACGCCCTGGCTGGTGTAGACGTCCTTGACGCTCTCGACGAAGGTGTGCATCGTCGACTCGATGTCGGTCAGCTTGCGCAGGTTGCGGAAGTTGACGAAGCCCTTGGTGATCTGGTCGCCAGCGCGAACCTCGCAGCCGTCCTCGATCTCGGGCATGAAGCGCACCGAAGCGGGGACGCGACGCTCGTCGAGGACACGGGTGTGATCCTCGGAGTCGGTGAGCGTCAGCACGTACTCGGACTTCTCGGGCTTAATCGAGAGGTGACCGGAGTACGGAGCCAGCTCGGCCTCGCGACCCAGGATCTTCTCGTTGACGTTGCCGACGATATCGAACATACGGCTGACCGTAGGCAGACCCTGCGTAATATCGTCGACGCCAGCGACGCCGCCGGAGTGAATGGTACGCATCGTAAGCTGCGTACCGGGCTCGCCGATGGACTGGGCGGCAATAATGCCGACCGCGGTACCGATGGCGACCGGACGACGGGTGGAAAGATCCCAGCCGTAGCACTTCTGGCACACGCCGTACTTGGAGCGGCAGGTGAGCAGCGCGCGAAGCTTGACCTTCTTAAGGCCGGCATCGACCATCTTCTGGATGTCAGCGACCTTCTCGATGTAGCCGTCCTGCTCAAAGAGCACGGTGCCATCGGGAGCCACGACGTCCTCAATGAAGCAACGGCCGACGAGGTCGGTGTTGAGGTCGGTGGTGCCGGGGATGATGAGGTTGTAGGTGACGCCCTCGTGCGTACCGCAGTCCTCCTCGCGGACGATGACGTCTTGGGCCACGTCGACCAGACGACGGGTCAGGTAACCAGAGTCCGAGGTGTGGGATGCGGTATCGACCAGGCCCTTACGGGCGCCGTAGGTCGAAATGAAGTACTCGAGCGGCAGCAGGCCCTCGCGGAAGTTCGCCTTAATGGGAAGGTCGATCGTCTCGCCGGACATGTCTGCCATCAGGCCACGCATGCCGCCGAGCTGACGCAGCTGGGTCTTAGAACCACGGGCGCCGGAGTCGGCCATCATGTAGAGCGGGTTCTCCTCGTCGAACAAGTCGAGCATGAGCGCTGCGACCTTGTCGGTACAAGCGGTCCACTCGTTAACGACTTCGATGTGGCGCTCCGTCTCGTTGATGAAGCCCTCCTCGAAGTACTCGTTGATCTGGTCGACGTTAGCCTGGGCGCGGTCGAGCAGCTCCTGCTTCTCGGCAGGGATGAGAGCGTCCCACACCGAGATGGTGAGGCCGGCGCGGGTAGCGTAGTGGAAGCCGGAGTACTTGATGGCGTCGAGGATCGGGCCGACCTTGGCCTCGGGGTAACGATCGCAGCAATCGGCAACCAGCTTGGCCACGTCGCCCTTGACCATCTTGTAGTTCATGAACTCGTAGTCTTCGGGCAGGCACTGGCGGTTGAAGATGATGCGACCGATAGAGGTCTCGAAGCGTGCGGTCTTGTTACCGGTGACGTCGTAGTCGACAAACTCGTTCTTGCCATTCTTGACGCGGAAGATACGGGTGCCGTCCTCGTTGATGACGTTGGCGTTCTCGGCGGACACGCGGACCTGAATCTTGGCCTGCATGTCGACCTCGGAGCGGCAGTCATAGGCGTGCAGCGCGTCGTCGAAGCTGGCGAACACGTGGTTCTCGCCCGGCAGACCGTCGCGGACCTGGGTGAGGTAGTACACACCGATGATCATGTCCTGCGAGGGGATGTTGACCGGCTTGCCGGATGCCGGCGAGCGCAGGTTGTTCGCAGAGAGCATGAGCACGCGGGCCTCGGCCTGAGCCTGGCTGGACAGCGGCACGTGGACAGACATCTGGTCGCCGTCGAAGTCGGCGTTGAAGGGCGAGCAGACCAGCGGGTGCAGGTGGATAGCCTTGCCCTCGACCAGAACCGGCTCAAAGGCCTGGATGGACAGACGGTGCAGGGTCGGTGCGCGGTTGAGCAGCACGACGCGGCCGTCGATGACCTCTTCGAGGATATCCCACACAAAGGTGGCACCGCGGTCGATAGCGCGCTTGGCGCCCTTGATGTTCTCGACCTTGCCAAGCTCGACCAGGCGCTTCATGACGAAGGGCTTGAAGAGCTCCAGCGCCATGGTCTTGGGCAGACCGCACTGGTGCAGCAGCAGCTTGGGGTCGGTAACGATAACCGAACGGCCGGAGTAGTCGACACGCTTACCCAGCAGGTTCTGACGGAAACGGCCCTGCTTGCCCTTGAGGGCCTCGGCGAGCGACTTGAGCGGGCGACCGCCACGGCCAGAGACCGGGCGACCACGACGACCGTTGTCGAACAGGGCGTCCACGGACTCCTGGAGCATGCGCTTCTCGTTGTTCACGATGATCGCAGGGGCGTCCAGGTCGAGCAGGCGCTTGAGTCGGTTGTTACGGTTGATCACGCGACGATACAGGTCGTTGAGGTCGGACGCGGCGAAGCGGCCGCCGTCGAGCTGGACCATCGGGCGCAGATCGGGCGGAATGACCGGGATGACGTCCAGGATCATGTTCGCGGGGCTGTTGCCGCCCTTCAGGAAGGCGTCAACGACCTCAAGGCGCTTGACGGCCTTCTCGCGCTTCTGCTTCTGGGAATCCTCGTCGGCGATGATGGCCTTGAGCTTCTCGGCCTCGGAGGGGAGGTCGATGGCAGCGAGCAGGTCGCGGACGGCCTCGGCACCCATGCCACCCTTGAAGTACATGGAGTAGTAACGGGTCATCTCGCGGAACAGCGGCTCATCGGAGATGAGGTCGCGCTCGGTGAGCTTCATGAAGGCGTTGAAGGCGTCCGTGCGGAGCTGCTTCTCGTCCTTGCACTCTTCCTCGATGTCGACGATGCCAGAGGCGATCTCCTCGGGGGTCAGCGGCTCCTCGTCGGAGAACTCGTCAAAGTTCTCGGGGTCGCCCTGCTCCTTGAGGGACTCGATCTGGCGGGCGCACTCGGCATCGATCTCTTCCAGATCGGCGGCGAGCTCCTCGCGCAGGTCGTCGGCGTCGGCCTCGCGAGCCTCGTAGTCAACCTCGGTGATGATGTAGCTGGCGAAGTACAGAACCTTCTCGAGGTCCTTGGACTTGATGTCGAGCATACGGCTCATCGGGAAGCTCGTGGGGCTCTTGAAGTACCAGATGTGGGACACGGGAGCGGCGAGCTCGATGTGACCCATGCGGTCGCGACGCACCTTGGCCGAGGTGACCTCGACGCCGCAGCGCTCGCAGACGATGCCCTTAAAGCGGATGCCCTTGTACTTGCCGCAGGAGCACTCCCAGTCCTTGGCGGGACCGAAGATCTTCTCGCAGAACAGGCCGTCCTTCTCGGGCTTGAGGGTACGGTAATTGATGGTCTCCGGCTTCTTGACCTCACCGTGCGACCAGGAACGGATCTGGTCGGCGGAGGCAAGGGAGATCTTTACCGAGTCAAAATCAGTAGCTTCGAAATCTGCCACAGTCAACTACTCCTTATCAGTGGTCGTGGCGGCGACAGCCTCGGGCGCCTCGGCGGTCTCGGCATCCTCGGCCTCGACGTCGGCGTCAACGCCGGCGAGCGCAGCCAGGTCGTCGAGAGCGGAGGTCTCCTCGGCGGTCACAGGGGCGGAGGCGTCCTCGTCGGCATCGTGCATGGGCTCGATGTCCAGTGCGAGGGAGCGAATCTCCTTGACGAGAACCTTGAAGGACTCGGGGATACCCGGGACAGGAACGTTCTCGCCCTTGACGATGGACTCGTAGGTCTTGACGCGGCCCACGGTATCGTCGGACTTGACGGTCAGGATCTCCTGCAGGACGTTGGAAGCACCGTAAGCGTACAGTGCCCAAACTTCCATCTCGCCGAAGCGCTGGCCGCCGAACTGGGCCTTGCCGCCCAGAGGCTGCT